>NZ_JBSFET010000016.1:0-120110 GCF_053594575.1 Streptomyces sp. NPDC001880 | reverse complement strand
GCAAGGGCTCCCACTTCCTCGCCTTCCTCGGACTCGCAGCGGCCCTGACCTGCTACAAGAAACTCGCCAAACTCACCACGTGAGACATCCTCTAAGTGTCGTCATTCCTGTATACAACCCGGGCAAGTACATCGACCCCTGCATCGACTCGCTGCTGCGACAGACCCTCCCGGCAGGGGAATTCGAAGTTCTCTTCGTCAATGATGGCTCGACGGACGACACTCGTGAGCGGCTCGAAAAGCTGGCCGGGGAGCACCCGCACTTCCGTGTGATCACCATCCCGAACTCCGGCTGGCCCGGAAAGCCCCGCAACATCGGTGTGGACGAGGCGAAGGGCGAGTACGTCCAGTTCGTCGACCAGGACGACTACCTCGCCTCCGGCGCCCTGCAGCGGTTGTACGACATGGGCCACCGCAACGGTTCGGACATCGTCATCGGCAAGGTGGCGAGCAACTTCCGCGGCGTCCCGCACGGCGTGTTCAAGAAGAACCGCGAGAAGTGCACCCTGCACGACGCGCCCCTGTACGACAGCCTCACGCCGCACAAGATGTTCCGTACGGAGTTCCTCCGCGAGAACGGCATCGCCTACCCCGAGGGCAAGCGCCGGCTCGAGGACCAGCTCTACATGATGCAGGCGTACTTCCCCGCCAAGGTCGTCTCGATCCTCGGCAGCTACACCTGCTACTACTACTCCCGCCGGGACGACGGCCAGAACGCCGGTTCCGCGAAGATCATCCCGTCCGGCTACTACGGCAACCTCCGTGAGGTTCTCGACGTCGTCGTGGAGAACACGGAGCCCGGCGAGTTCCGGGACATGCTGCTGCGCCGTTTCTACCGCGTCGAGATGCTCGGCAGGCTCAGCGAGCCCGCCGTCCTCAAGTACGACCCCGAGTACCTGGACGAGATGTGCGACGCCGTCCAGGACCTGGCCACGGACTTCATGCACGACGGGGTGCACGACGGGCTCGGCCCGGTGCTCCGGCTGCGCTCCACGCTGCTGCGCAACAACGACCGCCAGGGCCTCGTCCGGATCTCCCGGTTCGCCGCGTCGGTCAAGGCTGCGGCCCGGCTGGAGAAGTTCGCCTGGCGGCCGGACGGCAGGATCGACCTCACCATCAGCGGCCGCCTCGTCCACGGCGAGGACCAGGCCCCGCTGACGCTGCTGCGGCGCGACGGGCGCTACTTCCTGCACCCCGACATCACCGAGGGCCTGCTGCCGGAAGGCGAGCTCCTGGATGTCACCGACGACATGTCCGGGTTCTCCGCCGAGCTGTCGCTGCGCAACCGCGAGACCGCCGTCGAGTGGTCCTGCCCCGCGACCTTCACCGCCCGTGTCGAGGAGCTCGGCGACGACGTCTGCGAGGTCGTCCTGCACGGCAGCGGCCAGATCGGTTCGGAGGCGGTCAAGGGCCGCGGCCGGGTATCGCGCGGCTTCTGGGACGTCTGGGTGCCGCTGCGCGGTCTCGGTCTGGTCCGCAAGGCCCGGCTCGGCGCCGACCGCGCCCCGGAGGTGGACGCCGCCTGCCTGCCCGCCTCGCTGGGTTCGCCGGCCCGTGCCGTCATCCCGTACTTCACCGACCCGCACGGCAACATCACCCTCGATGTTGCCCGCCGTGCCAAGAGGCTGGCCGAATACCTCGAAGGCCGTCCGGTCCGCCGCTCCCCCGGCAGCCCCACCGAACTGCGGCTGGACCTGTTCACCACGTCCGCCACCGCGCCCTCCGCGACCACGCTGGTCCTGAGCCCGGCGGACGGCTCCGACGGACCGTCCCACCAGCTGCGCACCACGCTGCGCCCCACCGACGACCGGGCCCACCTGACCGTGCCCGACCGTGCGCCGGGCGTCGCGCCCGGCACCTGGAAGCTCGCGGTCCGGCTGGACGGCGACAAGCACCCCGCGTTCCACCTCTGCGACGTCACCGTCGGCAAGGGCGGCCGGATCACCGTCCCGCAGAGCGTGCCCGCGATCGAGGCCGAGATCATGCGGGGGATCGTCGGCAGGCGCCGGAAGGCGAAGCTGCGCCGCGCGCTGCGCACGGTCGGCGGTCCCATCGTGCGCCGGCTCCCGGCCAAGAGCCGCAAGCGGGCACGGCGCCTCGCCGCCCGGTTCACCGGCTGACCCCGCCCCGTACTTCCGTACGCTTCCCACCAGCACACACACCGGCCGGGTCCATCGGCCACGAGCAACAGAACAAGGACGTGATCGCATGCGGCAGCTCTCCATCGCAGGGGCCTGGGTGCATGAGCCCAAGGTCTTCCCGGACAGCCGCGGCAGCTTCCACGAGTGGTTCAAGGCGTCGGAGCTCAGCGAGGCCGTCGGGCACACGCTGCGGCTGGCGCAGGCCAACTTCTCCGTCTCCAGCCGGGGAACGCTGCGCGGCGTGCACTTCGCCGACGTGCCGCCGAGCCAGGCGAAGTACGTCAAGTGCGTGCGCGGCGCGGTGCTCGACGTGATCGTGGACATCCGGGTCGGCTCCCCCACGTACAAGCAGTGGGAGGCCGTCCGCCTCGACGACGTCGACCACCACTCCGTCTACCTCGCCGAGGGACTCGGCCACGCCTTCATGGCGCTGACGGACGACGCCTCGGTCGCCTATCTGTGCTCCGAGGGCTACGCTCCCGGCCGCGAGCACGGCATCAACCCGCTCGACCCCGAGCTGGGCATCGAGTGGCCGCAGGGCATCACTCCGCTGCTGTCCGACAAGGACGCCGCGGCGCCCTCGCTGGCCGAGGCCGAGCAGCAGGGCCTGCTGCCCACCTACGAGGCGTGCCAGGAGTACTACGCACAGCTGCGCGCCCGCGGCTGAGCCCCGGGCAGAGCGAAGCCCCCGTGGTCCGTACGGATCACGGGGGCTTCGTGCTGTCCGGGCCGGGTCAGCCCGTCACGGCCTTGATGCGCGAGCGCAGCGGCGCGAACGCGGAGCGCGGGCGGCGCAGATTGCGGGCGCGGGCCAGGGCCGGCCAGAAGTCGGCGCGGAGCAGCGTCTCGGGCCGGACGGCGTTCTTGCGTACCAGTACCTCTTCGGGCACGTCCTGCGGGTCGGGTACGACGAACTCCTCGATGATCTTGTCGTACGCGTTCTTCAGGATGTCGCTCTCCGGATTGGCGCCGAACACGGCGACCACGCCGGTCGGCTCCGTGTCCACCTCGACGACCACCAGGTCGGGGCGGTAGCGGCGCAGTACCTGCACCACCTTGTACACGTCGCCGGTCCAGTACTTGGTGTGCCGGTCGCGGGCCGCCTCGTCGACATCGCGCGGAAGCATGTCGTCCAGCACGATCACGCTCGACCAGCGGGAGTGCTTCTCCACATTCATGAAGTCGCGCAGGGCGTACTCGAAGAGGTGCATGCCGTCGATGAAGGAGAGCTCAAGCTTCGGGTCCCCGCCGAGGACGTTGAGCGGATCGCGGCGGGCGAGGGCGCGGAACGGGTTGCGGCCGTTGCGCAGGTGCAGCAGCGGGTCCTTGCGGGCGAAGAAGTCGTCGCTCGTCGCCTTGACCAGGTGGACGTCACAGCTGATGTCCGTCACGACCCGGAAGGCGGGGTCGACGGCGACGGAAGGGACCCGTGAAAGGGCCAGGCTTCTGCCGTCGTTGACCCCGATCTCCAGATAGTTCCGGGGACGGTATACACGGTGCAGATGACGCAGGAAGTCGTGGCGGTTCACTCGGAGCAGCCCTTCGCAGGAAACCAACTGGTCTGGTGCCCGGCGAAGTTACCTCATGACCGCACTGTGATGTAAGCGTTCTCCCTTATGTAAACCTTGATTGTAAAAATCTTTGAAAATTAACGAGATTTGACCGTACGTACGATCAATTTATGATCATGGCCGCTCTGCCGCGAGAAGTGCCGGAAAGGCTTCCTCCAGCGCCGCCCGCCAGTCCCGGACCGGTTCGATCCCGGCCGCGGCCCAGCGGTCATGGCCCAGCACGCTGAACGCTGGCCGGGGGGCCGGCCGCACGAAGGCCTCGCTGGTCGTGGGGCGGACCCGCTCCGGATCGGTGCCGATCAGCCGGAAGATCTCCCGGGTGAAACCGAACCAGGTCGTCTCACCGCCGCTGGTGCCGTGGTACACACCGGCGGGGGCGGTGCCCGCGAGGGCGGCCTGCCCGAGCCGGACCAGCCGGTCGGCAAGATCGACGGTCCAGGTGGGCTGACCGCGCTGGTCGTCCACCACGTCGAGGGTGTCCTTGACGCCCTCCAGCTTGATCATCGTACGGACGAAGTTGCCGCCGCCCGCGCCGTACAGCCAGGCGGTGCGGACCACATAACCGGTCTCCGGCAGGGTGCTCAGCACGGCCTGCTCGCCCGCCAGCTTGGTGCGGCCGTAGGCGCTGCGCGGCCCGGTCGGGTCGTCCTCGGCGTACGGCTCGACACCGTCACCGGCGAATACGTAGTCCGTGGAGACCTGGAGGAGCACGGCGCCGTGCTCGCGGCAGGCCTCGGCGAGGGCCGCGGGGCCCGTGCCGTTGACCCGCAGCGCGGCGTCCTCCTGGGACTCGGCGTCGTCGACCGCGGTCCAGGCGGCGCAGTTCACCACCACGGCGGGGCGGTGCTTCCCGAAGGCCGCCCGCACCGACTCCGGGTCGGCGATGTCCACGGCCGCCCGGTCCGCGGCGACCGCGGTGACGTCCTCGCCGGCGAGCCGGGCCAGGACGTCCTGGCCCAGCATCCCGGCGGCTCCGGTGACCAGCCAGACGGCGCTCACAGTGCGGCCCGGTCCTTCAGCGGCTCCCACCAGGCGCGGTTGTCGCGGTACCACTGCACGGTCTCGGCGAGGCCGGTGCGGAAGTCCTTGCGGGGCTCGTAGCCGAGCTCCTCGCGGATCTTGGTGCAGTCGACCGAGTAGCGGCGGTCGTGGCCCTTGCGGTCCTCGACGTACGTGACGCTGGTGTCCCAGTCGGCACCGCAGGCGTCCAGCAGCAGGCCGGTGAGCTCCTTGTTGGAGAGCTCGGTGCCGCCGCCGATGTTGTAGACCTCGCCGGCCCGGCCCTTGGTGCGGACCAGCTCGATGCCCTGGACGTGGTCGTCGATGTGCAGCCAGTCGCGGACGTTGGCGCCGTCGCCGTAGAGCGGCACCGTCTTGCCGTCCAGCAGGTTGGTGACGAAGAGCGGGATGACCTTCTCGGGGAAGTGGTGGTGCCCGTAGTTGTTGGAGCAGCGGGTCACCCGCACGTCGAGGCCGTGGGTGCGGTGGTACGAGAGCGCGATCAGGTCGCTGGACGCCTTGGCCGCGGAGTACGGCGAGTTGGGCGCGAGCGGGTCGGTCTCGGGCCAGGAGCCCTCGTCGATCGAGCCGTAGACCTCGTCGGTGGAGATGTGCACGAAGGTCTTGATGCCCGCCAGGTGCGCGGCGTGGATCAGGGTGTGGGTGCCCACGACGTTGGTGCGGACGAACTCGGCGCCGCCGTCGATGGAACGGTCCACGTGGGACTCGGCGGCGAAGTGCACCACCTGGTCGTGCTCGGCCATCAGCTTGGCGACCAGCTCCGGGTCGCAGATGTCACCCTGCACGAACCGGAAACCGGGGTGGTCGCGCACCTCGTCGAGGTTGGCCGGGTTGCCCGCGTAGGTGAGCTTGTCGAGCACGGTGACGGCGATGTCGCCGGGGCCCTCGGGGCCGAGCACCGTACGGACGTAGTGCGAGCCGATGAAGCCGGCGCCGCCGGTCACCAGGATGTTGGTGGTCATGAAGAGATCTGCACCTTGCTGTGGTCGCCGAGTACGAGTCGGTGGGCGGACGGGGAACGGGGCGCGGGGGTCACTTCGACGTCACGGCCGATGAGCGAGGCCTCGACGCGGCGGACGCCGGCGATGGAGGCGCCCCGCAGGACGATGGAGTACTCGATCTCGCTGTCCTCGATGCGGACGTCCTCCGAGACCGAGGTGAACGGGCCCACGTACGCACCGCTGATCACCGAACGCGCGCCGATGATCACGGGCCCGACGATGCGGCTGCCGCTGACCTTGGCACCCGCCTCGATCCGCACCCGGCCGATGATCTCGCTGTTCTCGTCGACCTCGGCGTCCTCGTGGAACGGCTCGACGGCCTCCAGGACGGTCCGGTTGACCTCCAGCATGTCGGTGACGTTGCCGGTGTCCTTCCAGTAGCCGTGGATCGTGGTGGAGCGCACGTCGCGCTCCTGGTCGATCAGCCACTGGATGGCGTGCGTGATCTCCAGCTCGCCGCGCCAGGACGGCTCGATCGAACGGACCGCCTCGTGGATGGCGGGGGTGAAGAGGTAGACGCCGACGAGCGCCAGATCGCTCTTGGGCTCCTTCGGCTTCTCCTCCAGCGCCGCGACCCTGCCGTTGGCGTCGAGCTCCGCGACACCGAAGGAGGTCGGGTTCGGCACCTGCGTCAGCAGGATCTGCGCATCGGGCTTGTCCGCGCGGAACTCCTCCACCAGACCGGTGATCCCACCGACGATGAAGTTGTCGCCGAGGTACATGACGAAGTCGTCGTCCCCCAGGAAGTCGCGGGCGATCAGCACCGCGTGGGCGAGGCCGAGCGGCTCGTCCTGCGGGATGTACGTGACCTCGATGCCGAGCGCGGAACCGTCGCCGACCGCCTCGCGGATCTCGGGCGCGGTGTCGCCCACGATGATGCCGACCTCGGTGATGCCCGCTTCGGCGATGGCTTCCAGACCGTAGAAGAGCACGGGCTTGTTGGCCACAGGCACCAGCTGCTTGGCCGAGGTGTGTGTGATGGGACGCAGGCGTGTGCCGGCCCCTCCGGATAGTACGAGAGCCTTCACGTGACCAGTCCCCATGGTGATCTGTCGGTCCTGTCGCGGGCGCGACGTCCGGATGATTTTACTGATGCTTCTCGGTGTGATCTTCGATGAATCGATACTGCGGGTGCACTCGGGGTCCACCCGCAGGACGAGCGGCCGTCACTCCACGGTCAGCCGCTCCTTCCATCGCCTCATGTCGCGGCGCATCCTGCGGGCCACACGCCGGGACAGCGAGGCCCGGCGGGCGGCGGCCCTCGGCTGCTCGATGCGCTTGCCGTCGTGCCAGTCCGGAACGGTCACCTCGTAGTTCGAGTCGGCCAGACCGGCCGACGCGTCGCGGAAGTGCGGGTACGCGAGGTAGAGCGTGTCACCGTTGCGCGAGCGGACCACGTCCGGGACCGTCTTCGCCCGGATGTACCGCACCACCTCGATGAGCAGGTCCATCCTGCCCTGTGCCACACAGGCCAGACGCAGCCGCTCCGACACCTTGATCAGCCGGGCCACGCCGTCGTTCCAGTACGTGCCCATCAGCGGAGCCGCGAGTTCCATCTTGTGCCGCCGGACTTCCTCGGAATCCTTCAGCACGACGGGGCCGAACTGCTGGAGCACCCCGACCGTGAAGGGCCGGACCATCAGGAAATCCCGTTTCGGACCCGCAGGCTCGATCCGGTGAATGAGCGACATCATGGCGCGCATCGAGTCGAAGCGCCATTCATACGTGCCGCTCTTCGTGACGTGCTTCCCGTCGTCACGGCCCACCAGGTAATAGCAGACGTAATTGGAGATCACCGAGACCCCGGCGCCGCGCAGATATGCCTCCATCGTGAAGAGGGCGTCCTCACCCGTTCTGAGATTCTCGTCGAACCTCAGAGAAAGCCGCTCCAGGAGTTCACGCCGGAAGAGCTTCTGGGCACTCAGGGTGTAAATGACCTTGGAGTTGTAGACGTCGACACGTTCCCTGGTGGCGCCCCACATCGACTGCGGCGCCCCCCTGTTCACTCCGACCACCTTGCCGAGCACCACGTCGGTGCCCGCCCGGTCGGCCATGGCCACCATCCGCTCCAGCGCCTCGTCCCCGAAGTAGTCGTCCGCGTCGAGGAAGAACACATAGCGACCGCGGGCCAGACCGATACCCACATTGCGCGGCCCGCTGGGACCGCCGGAGTTCTTCTGCCTCACCACTCTGGTCGACACCTTCGACCGCGCGGCGAATTCCTCCAGGTACTCCCCCGTACCGTCGGTGGAACCGTCGTCGACCGCGACGATTTCGATGCGGTCGGCACCGATGGTCTGCGCCTCCACCGATTCGAGACAACGGATGAGGTAGGGCATCGCCTCATATGCACCGACAACCACAGTCACGTCAGGAATTTGCGTCTCGTTCACACAACCAGAAGACAGCCGACCCGGTCCGTTGGTTGTCTCACGCCACACGGCCAAATGGTGATAGTCATCACAAAGGCCCGGCACAACCCTTTGTGGGGTATGCCGGGCCTTGCTCGATCATGTAATGCAAATGGTTGACTTTCAGCCACCCACAGGCTCGCCCAGGCTCTTCGCCACTCCGGTGTTCCGCGCCTCGGACTTGACCGAGAGCGCCTTCACCGCCGTATCGAACTGCACGATCGAGGTGGGCTCGTCCGGGCCCAGGAGGTACTGCTTCAGCTCGCGCCTGGCATCCGCCTGGGCGTCCGCGGCCGGATCCGTCACCGCGGCGAGCAGCTCGTCCAGCTCGGCCGCCGAGTTGGACAGGATCACCGCGGCGCGCACCGCGGTGTTCTGCCTGCGGAACTCGTCCTCGCCCAGCTCGGCCGAGTCCGTGACCGCGTACGGCTTGCCGCTCGCGATGAAGTCGGACACCACGCTGGAGATGTCCGAGACCATGGCGTCCGACTCGTTGAAGCAGTCGTACAGCCGCATCTGGGCGCCGGTGATGACCCGGTGCTCCCACCAGCCCTGCGCACGCCAGGACGCCGCGTTCCACGCGTCCTTGAGCTTCGCGGTCTCGGCCTCGCGCGCCGGGTCGGCCAGCGAGTCCCGGGACAGCTCCGCCTCGTCCCGCGCGGTGCGTCCGCCGCCTGCCAGCTCGGCCAGCCGTGCCTCGATACGGACCAGCTCGGCCCGCGCCTCGGCCTGCTCGCCCCGGAGCGCGGCCGACTGCTCCGCCCAGCGGGAGTCGGTGGCACGCTCGGCGGCGGCCTGCTCGATCATCGCGGTGATGCGCAGGTGCACCGCCTTGGCCTTGGCGCTGCGGGTGCCGGTGAAGGGGTGCGGCTTGTACAGCAGCCGGACCGGCTGCTCGGCCTCCAGCAGCCGCCTGACGATGTTCTCGCCGGCCAGCAGCAGGGAGGTGTTGCCCGGGTTGTCGTCCCAGCCCTCCCAGGTGGGGGCGTACAGCACGGTCGGGATCGGGTTCCGCTGCGTGCCCGACCAGGACTGGATGGTGGCCAGCTGCGGGCGGCCCACCTCCACGATGTCCTCGTCGCGCACCCCGACATCGGCCAGCGCGTAACGGTCGCGGCCCGCCCGGCCCGCGGTCCACACCTCGTCGTACACCTTGCTGTAAGGGTTGACGCTGGCGATCTTGTCGCTGTCGCCGTGGCCGATGAAGACGTGCTTCATCGTCGGCACCCGGAGCAGGTGGATGTTCTTGCCGACGTTGGCCGCGTAGAGCGCGACCCGCACCGACGAGAGGTCCAGGTTCATCAGGTGCACACCGCCGGGCACGCAGAGCACCGGCACCGAGGTCGTGGCGAGCTGCGGCACGATGTTGCGCTCACGGAGCAGGATCATCGGCCGGCCGTCGAGCTGCGCCATGGTCTCCAGCCACATGTTGACCTGGTAGGCGGAGTCCTTGGAGCCGGAGAAGTACAGCATCACGGTCGGCCGGTACTCGGCGAGCCAGTCGCCCACCGCGCCCAGGACCTTGGTCTCCGGGGGTACGAGCCGGCTGGGCCGGACGTACGGCAGCAGCGCCGCCAGGTAGCAGACCGCGAGAACGAGCGTCAGGCCGAGGCCGATGTACGCGATGGCGTCCTTGCCGGTCTCGACCGCGACCAGCACGCCCACCATCGAGAAGACGTCCAGGTGCAGCATCTTCTCGGCGGGCCGGCTCATCAGCATCTGCGGCGGGGCATCCGCTATCCGCACCGACGCCAGGTCGATGTTGCGGGTGACCACGGGAAGCTTGCGGCGCAGCCGGATCAGGGTGACCATGGCGCTCTGCGGCGCCTGGAGCCCGTAGAACGCCAGCAGGCAGGCGACCGTCACGTAGAAGAGCGTCTGCTCGCCGTATCCCATGCGGGACAGCAGCAGGATGAGCAGGAGCTGCCGGACCAGGAAGCGGATCGAAAGCCCCGCTCGGACTGCGGCGAGCCGGTTGATCAGATAGCTGCCGCAGTGGTGCAGATACCGGTCCGCGAGATAGGTGACCGCGGTGGCCGCGGCGAAGAACCAGAGATTGGGGATTATTGCCGCGAGCATTATGCACGGGAACCCCAGAGCCACCAGGAGCGCGGCGGCCAGCTCCGAACCGCTGCCCACCCGAGCCAAGCGCATGGCTTTCGAAATCACGAAGTACCGCTCCCGAGGGTGCCGACTTTTACCTTACGTGGGGAATGTGAAGGCAGAGCTTCACGAATTCGGACCCCTGCAGTTCGCACTTGGCGACTGCAGGGGTCCGAATAGTCGATTGTCAAGCAGTATTACACATCGGCCTGTCGGTCCAGCACAGCGGCAAGCGCCTGCTCGAAACCGGATGCCTCGGAGGCGCCACGCGTCGGGTCCTGCTGGCGTACGTCGATGACATGGCCGGTCATCTCGGAGAGCAGGACGTCGAGCGAGGTCCTGGCGACCGCCTCGGAGGAGAGCAGCGTGCCCGCGGGCTCCTCGCCGAACGCCTTGGTGCGCATCGGGGTGGCGGTGCGCTCGGGGTTCACGCAGTTCACCCGCACCCCGTCGGCCGCCCACTCGTCCGAGAGCGCCTGGGTGAGGTTCACCATGGCGGCCTTGGTCGACGAGTAGAGGCTGTACTCGGCGCGGCCCCGGGTGTAGCTGCTGGAGGTATAGAGCAGCAGCTGGCCCTTGGTCTCGGCGAGGTACCTGTACGAGGCGCGGGCGATCTGCACCGGTGCCAGGTAGTTGACGTTCAGCGCTTCCTGGATGGTCTCGTTGTCCGTCTCGGCCAGCTTGCCGATGCGGAGCACGCCCGCGGTGTTGATCACGTAGTCGACCCGGCCGGTGTCGGCGTACGCCTTGGAGAGCGCCTCGTCGATGTGGGCCGGGTTCTCCACGTGCGTACCGGTGGTGGAGCGGCCCAGGGCGTAGACGGTGGCGCCGTAGGACTCGGCGAGCGTCGCGATGTCCGCGCCGATGCCGTACGAGCCGCCGAAGACGACGAGGGTCTTGCCGGTGAGCAGCTCGCGGTAGGCGGCGTCGTCGGTCGGCTGCGGAACCGCCGTGGAGGCCAGCTGGAAGAGCTTGTCCGCGATGAAGACGTCGACCGGCTGGGTGACCTTCATGTTGTACTCGTCGCCCGCCACGACGTAGATCGGTACGTCGGGCAGGTACTTCAGCACGACCGAGCAGTCGTCGGTCGCCTGGAAGTTGGGGTCGCCGGCGGCGACCTCGTACGCCCGGCGGATCGTGGAGAGCTTGAAGGCCTGCGGCGTCTGGCCCCGGCGCAGCCGGGAGCGGTCGGGTACATCGGTGATGAACTCGCCGTCGCCGCCGTGGGTGCGGGTCACGATGATCGTGTCCGCGGACGGGATGGCGACGTCGACGGCCTCGTAACGGTCGAGGGCGTCGACGCAGTCCTTGATGACGCGCTGCGAGAGCAGCGGGCGCACGGCGTCGTGGAAGAGGACGTTGCGGTCCTCGCCCTCGGCCAGGCCCTCGCCGAGGGCCGCGATGGCGCGCTCGGTGGTCTCGTTGCGCGTGGAGCCGCCCTCGATCACCTTGGTGACCTTGGTGAGCCCGGCCTTGGCAACGATCTTCTCCACGTCGGGCACGTAGCCCGGAGCCATCAGCACGATGACGTCGTCGATGGAGTCGGCCTGCTGGAAGATCGACAGCGTGTGCTCGATGACGGCCTTGCCTGCGATCTTCAGCAGCTGCTTGGGAATGGACAGACCCACGCGCTGGCCGGTGCCGCCGGCGAGCACGACTGCTGTGGTTCGGGCTTTGGCTATGTGCTGAGCAGACACAGACGACCTACCTTGCGAGGGCTGGGAGACAACGCGATGGTTGCACTCTCCGTTACCGTCTCGCAAGGTGGACGTCGACCGCCGCATGCCGTATCGAGACCTTTTGTTGCCTTGCGATCAGGGCGAATACCGGAATTCACGCTTCCCGACCAGGTGACCGACGCCACACGAGTGAGCGGCATGATTCACCCTTGAGCGGGTTCGGATCCCCCGGACGAATGACGCGGAGAGCGTACACAACCGCCGGACGGGCTTGCGGAACAGGCCCGTCCGGCGACCGGTGCCCGGTCCCGGGCGTGTTTCGAAAGGAGCGTCGTCCGCCCGGACGCCCCCGACCGGGCGGGACTTTCGAAACCCGCCCTAGAACGGGTTGAACTCGTCGAACTCGCGCTGCGCCTCGTCGCGTTCCGCCTCGCGGTCGCGGCGGCGCTGCGCCGCCGGGCGCGGTGCTTCGAGCCGGTGGTCCTCGCCACGACGGCCGAGCATCTCCGCACCCGCCGCCAGGGTCGGCTCCCAGTCGAAGACGACCGCGTTGTCCTCGGCGCCGATGGCGACGCCGTCGCCCGCACGGGCACCGGCCTTCATCAACTCGTCCTCGACACCGAGGCGGTTGAGCCGGTCGGCCAGGTAGCCGACGGCCTCGTCGTTGTTGAAGTCGGTCTGGCGCACCCAGCGCTCCGGCTTCTCGCCGCGCACCCGGTAGATGCCGTCCTCCTCCAGCGTGACGGTGAAGCCCGCGTCGTCGACGGCCTTCGGACGGATGACGATCCGGGTCGCCACCTCCACCGGCTTGGCCGCACGCGCCTCGGCGACGATGCCCGCGAGCGCGAAGGAGAGCTCCTTCAGACCGGTGTGGGCGATGGCGGACACCTCGAAGACGCGGTAGCCGCGCTCCTCCAGGTCCGGGCGGATCATGTCGGCGAGGTCCTGGCCGTCCGGGATGTCGACCTTGTTGAGGACGACGATGCGGGGCCGGTCCTCCAGACCGCCGTACTGCTTCAGCTCCTCCTCGATCACGTCGAGGTCGGAGACCGGGTCGCGGTCGGATTCCAGCGTCGCGGTGTCCAGTACGTGCACCAGCACCGAGCAGCGCTCCACGTGCCGCAGGAACTCCAGGCCGAGGCCGCGGCCCTGGCTGGCGCCCGGGATCAGGCCCGGGACGTCGGCGACGGTGTAGACGGTGCTGCCCGCGGTGACCACGCCGAGGTTCGGGACGAGGGTCGTGAAGGGGTAGTCGGCGATCTTCGGCTTGGCCGCCGAAAGGACGGAGATCAGCGAGGACTTGCCGGCGCTCGGGTAGCCGACCAGCGCGACGTCGGCGACGGTCTTGAGCTCCAGGACGACGTCCCGGGCTTCGCCGGGCTCGCCGAGCAGCGCGAAGCCGGGGGCCTTGCGCCGGGCGGAGGCCAGCGCGGCGTTGCCGAGGCCGCCGCGGCCGCCCTGTCCGGCGACGAACGTGGTGCCCTGGCCGATCAGGTCGGCGAGCACATTGCCGTTCCGGTCGAGCACGACCGTGCCGTCCGGCACCGGCAGGACCAGGTCCTGGCCCTCCTTGCCGGAACGGTTGTCGCCCGCGCCCGGCTGGCCGTTGGTGGCCTTGCGGTGGGGGTGGTGGTGGTAGTCGAGGAGCGTGGTGATCGCCTGGTCGACGACCAGGGTCACATCGCCGCCGCGGCCGCCGTTGCCGCCGTCCGGGCCGCCGAGCGGCTTGAACTTCTCACGGTGTACGGAGGCACAGCCGTGGCCCCCGTTACCCGCGGCGACATGCAGCTCGACGCGGTCCACGAAGGTGGTCATGGTTGAAACCTCCAGTTACATGCATGCAGAAACATCTCACTCGCGCTGCTCCGCCGGCTCGTGCCGTATCGCTGGGAGACAGCCGCCCCTCATGGGAGAAACACGCGAAAGGCGGACCCGCTTCCCGTACGGGAAGTGAGGTCCGCCTCCGCAGAAACCGCTCGACGAGCGCCGAAAATCAGCCGGCGATCGGAACGATGTTCACGACCTTGCGGCCACGGTGCGTGCCGAACTCGACCGCACCGGCGGCGAGAGCGAACAGCGTGTCGTCGCCGCCACGGCCGACGCCCGTGCCCGGGTGGAAGTGCGTGCCGCGCTGGCGGACCAGGATCTCACCGGCGTTGACGGCCTGACCGCCGAAGCGCTTCACGCCGAGCCGCTGAGCATTGGAATCGCGCCCGTTCCGGGTGGACGATGCGCCCTTCTTGTGTGCCATCTCTCCTCAGTCCCTTACTTCGCAGCCGCGGGGATACCGGTGACCTTGATCGCCGTGTACTGCTGACGGTGACCCTGGCGACGGCGGTAGCCGGTCTTGTTCTTGTAGCGAAGGATGTCGATCTTCGCGCCCTTGTGGTGGTCCACGACCTCGGCCTGGACCTTGATCCCGGCCAGCACCCACGGGTCGCTGGTGACGGCGTCGCCGTCGACCACGAGCAGGGTCGAGAGCTCGACCGTGTCGCCAACCTGGGCAGTGGAAATCTTGTCAACCTCAACGATGTCACCGACAGCAACCTTGTGCTGGCGGCCACCGCTGCGCACGATGGCGTACACGCGGATCTCTCTCTCGCTCGGAACGGAGCCCCTGATGCCAGCCGCTCACACGGGCCGGGGCCCGAGGTGATCCGAATGGACGAGCGGCCTCTCACCTGTGAAGGGAGGGGGTTGCTCAGGGACAGGCGCATGGAAACACGCCGAAGGGCAAGATTACGGGCCGCCGTCCGGAGGGTCAAACCGGGCCCTGTGTCCTTCCCCGCCGCTCCCCCGTTCATGCCTGCCGACGCGGCCACGGACTCCACGGCGGGCCACGACGGCCGGTGGGCCACATCCCCGCAGGAAGTGTGGCCCACCGGCCGTCGCACCGCGCCGTACGGGCCGCGTTGTCGCCTACGCCTCGGCGTCGGCCGAGACGGTGGACTTCGACGGCTTCTCCGCGGCGACGGTCTTCTTCGCCGCCGCCTTCTTGGCCGTTGTCTTCTTGGCCGTCGTCTTCTTCGCCGCGGTCTTCTTCGCCGCGGTCTTCTTGGCGGCCGTCTTCTTGGTGGCCGTCTTCTTGGCCGTGGCCTTCTTGGCGGTCTTGCGGACCGCCTTCTTGGCCGGGGCCGCCGCCTCGGCGGTCTCGGCCGGCTCGGCGGTCTCGGCCTCGGGCTTCGGCTCGATCGGGCCGGTCACCACGACGACCTCCGCCCCGTCCGCGCCTGCGGGCGAGCCCGCGGGTGCGGTGACCTTGCGGGTCACCCGGCGACGCGCACGCGGCGGGGCGGCCTCGGGAGCCACCTCCTCGGGTGCGGCCTCGGGCTGCGGGGCCTCGGCCACGGGCTCCGGCTGCTCGGCCGGCTCGGTGGCCTGCACCGGGACGACCGGTTCGGCCGGGGCCGGCGAACCCGCCGGGGCGGTCGCCTTCCGGGTCGCCCGACGACGCGTTCGGCCCTGCGGGGCCTCGGCCGCGGGGGCTTCCTCGACCACCGGGACCGGGGCCTCCACGACCGGGGTCTCGACGACCGGCTCCGGCTCGACGACCGGGGCGGGCTCCACGGCCACGACCGGCTCCGGCTCGACGACCGGGGCGGCGGGCGCGGCTGCGGCCTTCGGGGCACCGGCCGGGGCCGTTGCCTTACGGGTCGCACGGCGACGGCCACGACCGCGCGTGGCGGCCGCCTCGGCCTCGGCCGCGCTGCTGTACAGCTCCTCGTCCGGGACGAACTCCGGCTCGGGCAGCGCCACCGGGGCGGCCACCTCGGCGGCCACCTCGGCCTCGGTCTCGGCCTCGGTCTCGACCTCTGCCACCGCTTCGGTCCCGGCCACGTGCTCGTGGTCCGCGCCGCCCCGGCCGCGCTTCTTGGAACGCTTGCCGTTGCCGCCGCCACCGACCGAGGTCGGCTGCTCCATGTGCACGATCACGCCGCGCCCGTTGCAGTGGACACACGTCTCGGAGAAGGACTCCAGCAGACCCTGGCCCACCCGCTTGCGGGTCATCTGGACCAGGCCCAGCGACGTGACCTCGGCGACCTGGTGCTTCGTACGGTCGCGGCCCAGGCACTCCAGCAGGCGCCGCAGCACCAGGTCCCGGTTGGACTCCAGCACCATGTCGATGAAGTCGACGACGACGATGCCGCCGAGGTCGCGCAGCCGCAGCTGGCGCACGATCTCCTCGGCCGCCTCCAGGTTGTTCTTGGTGACGGTCTCTTCGAGGTTGCCGCCCTGACCGGTGAACTTGCCGGTGTTGACGTCGACGACGACCATCGCCTCGGTCTTGTCGATCACCAGCGAGCCGCCGCTCGGCAGATAGACCTTGCGGTCCAGCGCCTTCATCAGCTGCTCGTCGATCCGGTACGTCGCGAAGATGTCGACCTCGGAGGTCCACCGCGACAGGCGGTCCGTCAGGTCGGGCGCCACCTGCGAGACGTAGCCGTGGATGGTCTCCCACGCGTCGTCGCCGCTGACGATGACCTTGGAGAAGTCCTCGTTGAAGATGTCGCGGACGACCCGGACGGTCATGTCCGGCTCGCCGTAGAGCAGGGTCGGCGCATTGGAGCTGCCGGTGCTCTTCGACTTCTTCCGGATGTCCTCCCACTGCTGCTGGAGCCGCTCGACATCGCGGCGCAGCTCGTCCTCGCTCGCGCCCTCCGCGGCGGTACGGACGATGACGCCCGCGTCCTCGGGGACGATCTTCTTGAGGATGGTCTTCAGCCTGGCCCGCTCGGTGTCGGGCAGCTTGCGGCTGATGCCGGTCATCGAGCCCTCGGGCACATAGACCAGGTAGCGGCCGGGCAGCGAGACCTGGCTGGTCAGGCGGGCGCCCTTGTGGCCGATCGGGTCCTTGGTCACCTGGACGAGGACCGACTGGCCGGACTTGAGCGCGGTCTCGATACGGCGCGGCCCGTGAGCCATGCCGAGCGCCTCGAAGTTCACCTCACCGGCGTAGAGCACGGCGTTGCGGCCCTTGCCGATGTCGACGAAGGCGGCCTCCATGGACGGCAGTACGTTCTGCACCTTGCCCAGGTAGACGTTGCCGACGTAGCTCGTGGCCTGCTCCTTGTTGACGTAGTGCTCGACGAGCACGTTGTCCTCAAGGACGCCGATCTGGGTGCGGTCGCCGTTCTGGCGGACGACCATGACCCGCTCCACGGCCTCGCGGCGGGCCAGGAACTCGGCCTCGGTGATGATCGGGACGCGACGGCGGCCCTGCTCACGGCCCTCGCGGCGGCGCTGCTTCTTGGCCTCCATACGGGTCGAGCCCTTGATGGACTGGACCTCGTCGAAACCGGTACCGGGCTCGCGCTCGGCGTCCTTGCGGCGGGGCTCACGGACCTTGACAACCGTGCGCTCCGGGTCGTCCGTGCCGTGGTCGGCGTCGGCAGAGACATCCCCGCTACGCCGACGGCGACGGCGCCGACGACGGCTGCTGCTCGATCCGGCGGCGGAGGCCTCGTGCTCCTCGTCCTCCTCCTCGGACTCCTGAGCGCGCTCCTGCTCGTCCTCGGCGTGCTCGGCGGCGGCCTCGTCGGCGTGCTGCTCCGCGGCCTCCTCGCCCTCGCTGACCTCACCACGACGACGGCGACGGCCACCGCGACGGCGACGGCGCGAAGGCCGGTCCCCGTGCTCATCCGTCTCGTCGCCCTCGTGCTCGGCCTCGGCCTCGTGCTCCGGCTCGTGCTCCTCCTCGGCCGGCGCCTCCACGGCGGGGGCAGCGGCCTGCTCGGGCTCGGCGGCCTCGCCACGACGGCGGCGACGGCGGCGCGAACCGGCCTGCGGCGCGGCCTCGGCTGCCGGAGCCTCGACGGTTGCCGTCGGCTCCTCGACCGTCTCGGTCTCTTCCTCGACCTCTTCGTAGCGCGACGCCGCAGCGGCTGCCGCCGCGGTCTCCGGGGTCTGGAACACCGGCTCGGCGAAGACCGGCGCCTGGAACACGGCCACGGCGGGGCGCGCGGCGCGACGGCTCTTGCGGACGGGCTCCTCGGCCTTGGCGGTGAACTCGGGCCCGCCCGCGGGGGCGGTGGCACGGCGGCGCTGACGGCCGCGCGGCGCGGTGTCCTCGGCCTCGGCCAGCTCGGCGGCCGGCTCCGGCTCGGGCTCGGCGGCGACCGGCGCCTCCTCGACGATCTCCACGGCTTCGGCAGCCTTCGGCGCACCGGCCGGCGACGTCGCCTTGCGGACCGCACGACGACGCGGACGCGCGGGCGCCGCCTCCACCGGGACCTCGGCCACGGGCTCGGCGGCCGGTGCGGCAGCCTCGGCAGGCTCGGCGGCCTTCGGTGCGCCGGCCGGCGATGTGGCCTTGCGGACCGCACGACGACGCGGACGCGCGGGCGCCGCCTCCACCGGGGCCCCGGCCACGGGCTCGGCGGCCGGTGCGGGCTCCACCACTTCGACGGCCTCGGCGGCCGCCGGCGCACCCGCCGGGGCCGTCGCCTTGCGGACCGCACGACGACGCGGACGCGCGGGCGGCGCGGCTTCCGCCGCAGCGGAACTCCCGGCGTCGGCGGTGGTGGTGCTGTCGGACACTGCGGCGTCAACGGCCGGTATGGCCGGCGCGGCCGCTTCGGCGGCTGCGCCCTGTGCCTCCGCCACCGGCGGACCGGCCGGGCGGGACGCTGCGCGGCGCCTGCGGCGCGGCGGCAGCTTGTCGCCAGGTGCGTTGTTCTCTTCGGCGTTCCCGGTCGTGCCGGGTTCGTTGGACTGGGGCATGCGGGCGGTTCTCCCGTCAGGCTCCCGGGCGCCGCGTCTGGTTCCGGTCCGGCACGGTCCGCGTGATGTACGCGGCTCCGCCGTCCGGGGCGCGGGCGCCGCACGGAAGCTCAATGTCTGGCTCGCCGGTTCCGTACGCGATGTGCGTACGGCCTGGCGAAAGTCTTATGGGTCATCGCGCGGCCCGAACCGGATGGCTCCGGAGTCGGAGGCTGCGCTGCAACGACCGCCTTACGCGGAACCTGCACCTTCCGGCGCCGTCGCGACGGCGGTCCCGGTGGCCGTGGGTGGAGCGGCCGGGGCTGCCTCGCGGTCGGGCGCGAGCGGGTCGGTCACCGTGCCGGACTCCTCGTCGAAGAGCCCCTGCGCCAGCCTGGTCACCGCTGCGGGGACCGGCGGCGCCAGGTCGGCCACAACGCGGAGACCGGACAGGACGTCGTCAGGTCGCACGGCAGGTGTCACGTGCCGAACAACCAGCCGCAGTATCGCACAGGGCCTGTCCTCGGGCCTATCAGCCTGTGGATCAAGAGCCTGCAGGTCGACCACGGCGGCACGGGCGTCGAAGGTGCGCATGCCGTTCTTCGCCCGGCGCTGGACCTCGACGGTCTCCGCGCTGTTGAAGGCGGCCACGGCTTCGGCCGCCTGCGCCGCGGTGACACCGTCGAGACGCAGCTCCCACACCGAGGCGGTCAGCCGGTCGGCGAGGCCCGAGGTGCGGGCCTCCACGGCGTCGGTGATGTCGAGACCGTCCGGCAGCGAGTCGTTGAGCAGTTGCCGCAGAACGGCCGGATCGCGGGCCTCGGTGAGGGCGATCTCCAGGAACTCGGCCTCGCTGCCCGTGCCGGTCGGGGCGGCGTTGGCGTACGACACCTTCGGGTGCGGGGTGAAGCCGGCCGAGTAGGCCATGGGCACCTCGGAGCGGCGCAGTGCCCGCTCGAAGGCGCGCTGGAAGTCACGGTGACTGGTGAACCGGAGGCGGCCGCGCTTGGTGTAGCGCAGTCGGATGCGCTGCACCGCCGGTGCGGGCGGCGGGCCTTCGGGCTGTCGCTTGCCCAGTGGTTCTTCTCCTCGGTGCGGGGCGGACGCGGTGGGGCGCCGCCCTCGAAATGCGGGTGGCCCGGGGTGTCCGGTCCGGCTCACCCCCGCTCGGCGTTCTTCTCTCCGGGCGAGGAGATCTCTGGTTCGGGCGCCGCGGTGGGCACAGTCGTTGTACTACCCAGAGTACGCGCAAGGGGCCCTTCCAGTTCCCTGGGCTCGGGCTCCCGGTCCCCGCCGACCAGCGCCCGCCAGGCGTCGCGGCGTGCCCGGCGTACGGTCTCGCGCGCCGAGCGCAGCGCCGACCGAGCCGCGCGGCCCGCCTCGACGGCTCCCCTTCTGGCCGGGCCCAGATCCGGTCGCGCCGGAAATGCCCCACCGGTGTGCAGACCGTGCGGTGGGCCCAGGTCACCGGCGCGCCGGTCAGATGCCGGGCGACGGCCCGGCCGGCGGCTCACGAGACGTACCCCGCGACCCGCCGGGCGACACCGAAGGCGGCGGCGACCTCCCGGCCGGCCGGGGCCAGGACCTCCCGGTACAGCTATCGGAGAGGCATGACCACCAGCGCGCTTCTTCGCACCGAACCCTCGATGGGCTTCGGTGCGGTCCGCTCGGGCATGCCGGCAAACGCCCCAGCCATCCGCTGGATGGCGTCGCCGCTGGTCGCGGCCTACTTCTTGACCGTGAGCGGCAGCAGCTTCTTGCCGGTCGGGCCGATCTGGATACTGGTGTCCATCTGCGGGCAGACGCCACAGTCGAAGCACGGGGTCCAGCGGCAGTCCTCGACCTCGGTCTCGTCGAGCGAGTCCTGCCAGTCCTCCCAGAGCCAGTCCTTGTCGAGGCCGGAGTCCAGGTGGTCCCAGGGCAGGACCTCCTCGTAGGAGCGCTCGCGGGTGGTGTACCAGTCGACGTCCACGCCGTACTCGGGCAGCGTCTTCTCGGCAGCGGTCATCCAGCGGTCGTAGCTGAAGTGCTCGCGCCAGCCGTCGAAGCGGCCGCCGGACTCGTAGACCGCGCGGATGACGGAGCCGACGCGGCGGTCGCCGCGCGAGAGGAGGCCCTCGACGATGCCGGGCTTGCCGTCGTGGTAGCGGAAGCCGATGGAGCGGCCGTACTTCTTGTCGCCGCGGATCTTGTCGCGGAGCTTGGCGAGCCGGGCGTCGGTCTCCTCGGCGCTCAGCTGCGGGGCCCACTGGAACGGTGTGTGCGGCTTGGGCACGAAGCCGCCGATGGAGACGGTGCAGCGGATGTCGTTCTGGCCGGAGACCTCGCGGCCCTTGGCGATCACGTTGACCGCCATGTCGCCGATCTGGAGGACGTCCTCGTCGGTCTCGGTGGGCAGGCCGCACATGAAGTACAGCTTCACCTGGCGCCAGCCGTTGCCGTACGCGGTGGCGACGGTACGGATGAGGTCCTCTTCCGAGACCATCTTGTTGATGACCTTGCGCATCCGCTCGGAACCGCCCTCGGGGGCGAAGGTGAGTCCGGAGCGGCGGCCGTTGCGGGTCAGCTCGTTGGCCAGGTCCACGTTGAACGCGTCGACGCGGGTGGACGGCAGCGAGAGGCCGATCTTGTCCTCGGTGTACCGGTCGGCGAGGCCCTTGGCGATCTCGCCGATCTCGGTGTGGTCCGCGGAGGAGAGCGACAGCAGGCCGACCTCCTCGAAGCCGGTCGCCTTGAGGCCCCTGTCGACCATCTCGCCGATGCCGGTGATGCTTCGCTCCCGCACGGGGCGCGTGATCATGCCGGCCTGGCAGAAACGGCAGCCGCGGGTGCAGCCGCGGAAGATCTCGACGGACATCCGCTCGTGGACGGTCTCGGCGAGCGGTACGAGCGGCTGCTTCGGGTACGGCCACTCGTCGAGGTCCATCACGGTGTGCTTGGACACCCGCCACGGCACGCCGGACCTGTTCGGCACGACACGGCCGATCCGCCCGTCCGGGAGGTACTCGACGTCGTAGAAGCCCGGGACGTAGACGCCACCGGTCTTCGCGAGGCGGAAGAGCACCTCCTCGCGGCCGCCGGGGCGGCCCTCGGCCTTCCAGGCGCGAATGATCTCGGTGATCTCCAGGACGGCCTGCTCGCCGTCGCCGATGACCGCGCAGTCGATGAACTCGGCGATCGGCTCGGGGTTGAACGCGGCGTGGCCGCCGGCCAGCACGATCGGGTCGTCGACGGTGCGGTCCCGGGCCTCCAGCGGGATGCCCGCGAGCTCCAGCGCGGTGAGCATGTTGGTGTAGCCGAGCTCGGTGGAGAAGCTCAGCCCGAAGACGTCGAACGCCCTGACCGGGCGGTGGCTGTCCACGGTGAACTGCGGGACCTTGTGCTCGCGCATCAGCGCTTCGAGGTCCGGCCACACGCTGTAGGTGCGCTCGGCGAGGACGCCCTGGCGCTCGTTGAGTACCTCGTAGAGGATCATGACGCCCTGGTTGGGGAGTCCGACCTCGTACGCGTCCGGGTACATCAGTGCCCAGCGGACGTCGCATTCGTCCCACGGCTTGACGGTGGAGTTCAGTTCACCGCCGACGTACTGGATGGGCTTCTGCACATGCGGGAGCAGAGCTTCGAGCTGTGGGAAGACCGAATCGACAGACATCGCGAACTTTCGAGAGCCGGCAAGGGTGACCATCAAGCGTACCCCGATGCTCAGCCTCCCAGCGCCGCCCGCAGCTCCGCCCGCGAGGCCCGCTCCCACACCCGGGGCAGCTCCCGCTCGCGGTCCGCGGCGGCCGCCTCCTCCCGCCCGTACAGCAGTCCCCAGGTGAAGGCGGACTCCTGCGCCGCGTGCGCCTGGGCGGCCAGGGTGCGCAGGGCCTCGCGGGCCACCACGCTGTCCTGGTGGTCGCCGAGGAGGCTCTGGACGGCCTTCATCCGTTTGGCGAACCGCTTGGCGGGTCCGCCGAGCGCGGGCCGGGCCGCCTCCGCCGCGTACCGGGCACGCTTGGCGGCCTTGCGGGCCTCGTGCAGGGCCACGTCCCGGTCGTGGCCGGGCGGCAGCTCCAGGGCGTGGCCGACCCGCGCCGCGAGGCGCCGGTACTCCTTCAGCACGGCCCGGGGCAGCGCCTTCCCGGGCGCCCGGGAGGCGCCGGGCAGCAGGGGCGGTGCGGCGAGCAGGGCGTCGAGGCTCTCCAGGAGTGCCAGGTACCGCTTTCCGTCGAGCACGGCCACCGTGCGGCGGCGGGAGCCGCCGCGCCGGGCCGTCGACCAGATCCGGAGCCGGCCGCGGACCGGGCCGAGGACCAGGGCACGGGGCAGGCCGTCGAGGCGGGCGCGCAGCCGGGCGTCGAGCACCTCCTGGTCGCGGTCGATGCCGAGCTCGGCGGCCAGCCACTTCAGCTCGTCGCCGACCGGGTCGGTGACCTCTCGGTCGAGGATCCTCCGGTACGTCCGCAGCACGCTGCGCAGCCTGCGGGTGGCGACCCGCATCTGGTGCACGGAGTCGGGCAGGTCGCGGCGGACGGCGGGGTCGAGGGCGACGATCGTCTCGGCCTGGTGCCGGATGTACGCGAGGACATGGTCGCCCGCGGTGGACCGCCGGGCGCTCCCGGCGGGGCTCTTGCTCCGCTCGGGCGTGGTCTCGGCGAGTGCTCTGGCCAGCTTGGACGGGGACGCGGACGGGCGGACCCCGGCCTTGCGCAGCCTGCGCTCCACGGCGTCGAGGAACGCGGGGTCGCCGTCGTCGGCGAGCTCGGCCTCGATCTCGGTCCAGGCGGCGGTGCCGTCGCCGCCGGTCAGCCGCTCGGCCCGCACCCGGTCGACGCTGACCTCGGCGAGCAGGGCGCCGTCGGCGTCGAGCAGGTGGTGGACGTCGCGGGCGGAGACCAGCCGGACGACGGGGACGAGGCCGCCGTCGCGGACCCGGGAGCGCAGCAGTCCCGCGAAGGAGCGCGGCAGAGTGTCGGAGAGCGGTTCTCGCAGCTCGTCCCGGATGCCGGAGGCGACCGGGAACTTGAGGTGCCAGCCGGCGTCGCTCCCGCCGGTGCGGCGGCGCAGGGTGAGGGAGTCCGCCGCGAGCCGGAGGTCCTCGGTGTCGTAGTAGACGGCGTCCAGTTCGCTGACGCCGCGGTGGGCGACGGCGAAGACCCCGGCCACCCGGCTCAGGTCCGGGAGCCGGGTCTCCATGGTGGCTTCGTACTTCCGCTCGATCTCACGCTTCGAGTCCGCCATGAACCGAATCTAGACGTGTTGTACGCGAATGGGCAGTGCTCACGCACCGGCTCAGGCGCTTATCGGCCGCTGCACCCTGATCGACTGGAGCAGCCCGACGGCCACCCAGACGGCGAACATCGAGGATCCTCCGTACGACACGAAGGGCAGCGGGAGTCCGGCGACCGGCATGATGCCGAGCGTCATCCCGATGTTCTCGAAGGACTGGAAGGCGAACCAGGCGATGATTCCGGCGGCGACGATCGTGCCGTACAGCTCGGTCGTCTCGCGGGCGATCCGGCAGGCCCGCCACAGCACGACGCCGAGCAGGACGAGGATCAGCCCGGCGCCGAGGAAGCCGAGCTCCTCGCCCGCGACGGTGAAGACGAAGTCGGTCTGCTGCTCGGGGACGAACTGGCCGGTGGTCTGGCTGCCCTGGAAGAGGCCCGTCCCGGTGAGGCCGCCGGAGCCGATCGCGATGCGGGCCTGGTTGGTGTTGTAGCCGACGCCCGCCGGGTCGAGCGCCGGGTTGGCGAAGGCGGCGAAGCGGGCGATCTGGTACTCGTCGAGCAGGCCGAGCTGCCAGATCGCGATGGCACCGGCCACGCCCGCGCCGAGCAGTCCGGCGATCCAGCGGTTCGACGCGCCGGAGGCGAGGAGCACGCCGAGCACGATGACGACCATGACCATCACGGAGCCGAGGTCCGGCATTCCCATGACGACGATCATCGGGACGGCTGCCAGACCGAGGGCCTTGGCGACGGTCCGGTGGTCGGGATGGAGCTGGTCGCCCGCGTCGACACGCTCGGCGAGCAGCATCGCCATGATCAGGATGATGGTGATCTTGGTGAACTCGGACGGCTGGAGCGAGAAGCCGCCGCCGATGATGATCCACGCGTGGGCGCCGTTGACGGTGGCGCCGAGCGGGGTGAGCACCGCGACCACCAGCAGCACCGAGACGCCGTAGAGGATCGGGACGGCGCCGCGCAGGGTGCGGTGGCCGAGCCAGATCGTGCCGACCATCAGGGCGAAGCCGATGCCGGTGTTGAGGGCGTGCCGGAGGAGGAAGTAGTACGGGTCGCCGTGGGTGAGCGAGTCGCGTCCCCGGGTCGCCGAGTAGACCAGCAGCGAACCGATGAAGGAGAGCGCGATCGCGGACCCGAGCAGCGGCCAGTCGAGTTGGCGTACGAGGGAGTCGCGGGCGGTGAGTTTGCCCCAGGCGGAGCGCTCGGGGGCGTACCGCTGGATGGAGAAGCCGGCCATCAGTCGCGCCTCCCCAGGACCGCGGCGAGGGTCTCTTTCTCCGGGGCCTTCTGCGAGTCCGGGTTGTAGGGCTTGATCTGCGGGGCATCGATCGAGCCGTCCTGCTGGATCTTCGGCAGGGACTTCTGCGGTGCGGGCAGCAGCGCCTTCTTCAGGTCCTGCTTGCCGGAGTCGTCGAGACCGTAGAGGGCGTCGTAGATGTTGCGCACGGCGGGCCCGGACGCACCGGAGCCCGTACCGCCCTGGGAGATCGTCATGACGATCGAGTAGTCCTTGGTGTACGTGGCGAACCAGGAGGTCGTCTGCTTGCCGTAGACCTCGGCCGTACCCGTCTTGGCGTGCATCGGGATCTTGTCCTGCGGCCAGCCGCCGAATCGCCAGGCGGCCGAACCGCGGGTCGCGACTCCCGCGAGGGCTTCGTCTATGTCGTTGCGGGTCTTGCGTGTAAAGGGCAGTTTGCCGTGCGACTTGGGCTTGATCTCCTCGACGCTCTTGCCGTCGCCGCTGACGATCGCCTTGCCGACGGTGGGGTCGTAGAGCGTGCCGCCGTTGGAGATCGCGGCGTAGATGGTGGCCATCTGGATCGGGGTGACGAGCGTGTCGCCCTGGCCGATCGAGTAGTTGACGGAGTCACCGGCGCGCATCTTGTCGCCTTCGAGGCAGTTCTCGTACGCGATCTGCTCGACGTACGTGCCGCCCTTCTTGCCCTGCTTGCACCAGGCGTCCTTGTTCGCGTCGTAGAAGTCCTGCTTCCACTTGCGGTCGGGGACCCGGCCGCTGACCTCGTTGGGGAGGTCGATGCCGGTCTCCTTGCCGAGGCCGAACTGGTGGGCGGTCTTGTAGAACCAGTCCTTGGCGTTCTTCTTGGGCTTCATCCCGCCGTCCTTCAGCCACTCCTTGTGCGCGATGCCGTAGTAGACGGTGTCGCAGGAGACTTCGAGGGCACGGCCGATGGTGATGTCGCCGTAGCCCTGGGACTCGAAGTTCTTGAAGGTCTGGCCGCCGACGTTGTACGAGCTGGGGCAGGGGTAGTGGCCGTCGAAGGGGTATCCGGCGTTGACCGCGGCGGTCGAGGAGATGACCTTGAAGATCGAGCCGGGGGCGGCCTGGCCCTGGATGGCCCGGTTCAGCAGCGGGAAGTTGGACTTCTTGCCGGTGAGCTTGGCGTAGTCCTTGGCGGAGATGCCGCCGACCCAGGCGTTGGGGTCGTAGTTGGGCAGGGAGGCCATCGCAACGACGCGGCCGGTCTTGGCCTCCATGACGACGACAGCGCCGGAGTCGGCCTTGTAGTTCTCCCCGGTGTTCTTGTCGAAGGCCTGACGGGCCGTCTTCATGGCCTCGTTGAGCTCGTACTCGGCGACGGCCTGGACCCGGGCGTCGATGGAGGTGACGACGCTGGAGCCGGGCTCCGCCTTGTCGTTCTTCGCCTGGCCGATGACCCGGCCGAGGTTGTCGACCTCGTAGCGGGTGACGCCGGCCTTGCCGCGCAGTTCCTTGTCGTAGGTGCGCTCCAGGCCGGAGCGGCCGACCTGGTCGGAGCGGAGGTACGGCGAGTCGGTGTTCTGGGCCTTGGTGATCTCCTCGTCGGTGACCGGCGAGAGGTAGCCGAGGACCTGCGCGGTGTTGGCCTTGCCGGGCGCTGCATACCGGCGTACGGCGGTGGGTTCGGCGGTGATGCCGGGGAAGTCCTCGGCGCGTTCGCGGATCTGGAGGGCCTGCTGGGTGGTGGCCTCGTCGGTGACCGGGATCGGCTGGTACGGCGAGCCGTTCCAGCAGGGCTGCGGCGTCTTCGAGTCGCAGAGCCGGACCTTGTCGAGGACCTCCTTGGGCTTCATGTCGAGGACGCCGGCGAGCCGGGTCAGGACGCTCTTGCCGTCGTCCTTCATCTTCATCAGCTCGGTGCGGCTGGCGGAGACCACCAGCCGGGTCTCGTTGTCGGCGAGGGGCACGCCGCGCGCGTCGAGGATGGAGCCGCGGACGGCGGGCTGGACGACCTGCTGGACGTGGTTGTTCTTCGCCTCGTCGCTGTACTCCTGGCCGTTGCGGATCTGGAGGTACCAGAGGCGCCCGCCGAGGGTGAACAGCAGGGAGAAGACGAGGACCTGGATGACGATGAGGCGGATCTGGACCCGTTGGGTCCGGCCGGTCTCGGGGATGTTGGTCACGGGGCGCCCCCGGTGGTGGTCGGGCCGGAGGTGTGCGAGGTGTCCCGGCTGCGGTGCGGCCTCACAGTCGCTTGACCCCCTTGATGCGTCCGGCGCGGCCCGCGCGGTTGCGGGCGGCCTTGACGCGCAGTCCACCGCGCTGGCTGCCGATGCGCAGTCCGGTGCCGGAGGCGAGCCAGCCCGCGGCCACGTCCCCGCCGCCGGAGGTGTCGGCGAGCGGGGCGTTCACCGTGCGTCTGGCGACGGCCATGATCAGCGGTACGACGAAGGGGGCCAGGAGCAGGTCGTAGACGGCGGCGGTGAACAGCAGGCTGCCGAGGCCGACATGACGGGCCGCCGTGTCCCCGACGAGTGCGCCGACCAGCGCGTACAGCAGGGTCGAGCCGATCGCCGCGGCGACCACTCCGAGCATCGGGACCATCGCCGACTTCAGCTGCCCGTTCTCCGGCTTCACCAGCCCCGCGAGGTAGCCGATGAGGCAGAGGACCAGCGCGTAGCGTCCGGCGGCGTGGTCGGCGGGCGGTGCCAGGTCGGCGAGGAGCCCCGCGCCGAAGCCGATGAGGGCGCCGCTGACATGCCCGTACACGAAGGCGAGAGCGAGGACGACGAGGAGCAGCAGGTCGGGCACGGCGCCGGGCAGCTGGAGGCGGGCGAGCACGGAGACCTGGATGACGAGGGCGACGACGACCAGGACGGTGGAGAGCAGAATCCGGTTCAAACGCATGGGAATCAGCTCTACCTCTGCTCGTTGACCGCGGTGCCGGGGTTCGATGTGCCGTCGGGGTCCGGGCTGTTGCTGGGGTCCGGGCTCTCGTTGATGTTCCCGACGACGTTTCCTTCGGTGTCGACGATGTCGCCGTTGGGCGAGATCGTGACGGTGACGGTGGGCGTCGGCTTCGGCTTGGCGGGCTTGGCCGGCTGCTTCGGCAGGACCATGTCACGGGGGTCCTCGCGCGGGGCCTGGACCACGACGCCGACGATGTCGAGCTTGGTGAAGCCGACGTACGGACGGACGTAGACGGTACGGGTCAGACCGCCGCCGGACGGGTCGACCCGGACGACCTCGCCGACCGGGACGCCGGGCACGAAGGGCTTGTTCTTGCTGGAGCCGAAGGTGACGAGCCGGTCGCCCTTCTTCACCTTGGCCTTGCCGTTGAGGAACTGGACGGAGAGCGGCTGGGTGCCCTGGCCGGTGGCGAAGCCGAGTTCGTCGGTCTTCTCCATCCGGGTGCCGACGGTGAAGTCGGGGTCGTTGGCGAGGAGCACCGTGGCGGTGTCCGGGCCGACGGTGGTGACCCGGCCGACCAGGCCGTCGCCGTTGATGACGGTCATGTCGCGCTTGATTCCGTCGTTGGAGCCCGCGTCGATGGTGACCGTCCAGGAGAAGCCCTGGGCCGCTCCTATGGCGATGACCTCGGCGCCCTTGATGCCGTACTGTCCGGCGGCCGACTTCTTCAGCATCCGGTCGAGCTCGCGGACCCTGTTGCGGTTGCGGTCGTCGCTGCCGAGCTTCGTCTTGAGCGCGGCGTTCTGCTGTTCCAGCTCGGCGATCCGGTTGTGCCGTGTCCCGGAGTCGCGTACCGCCCCTATGGCGTTGCCCACCGGGTCGACGGCTGCCGCGACGCCGTTCTCCACCGGCCCGAAGGCCGCTGCCGCGGCCCGCCGGGCGCCGTCCACCGGTGACTCCTCGCCCCCGCGGATGTCCACCGTGATCAATGCGAACGCGATGGCGATCAGCAGCACCAGGAGCAGCCGGCTCTCTCGTGTGTCCCTCACGTGCGGCGGCCGTGCCTTCCTCGTCGGAATGTTCGTGCCTGTATATCAACGATCGGCCGTACGGAGCGGCAGTGTTCCGTACAGCGGACCGCTGTGTTGTTCACCCGCTGAGTCGTTCACCTGCGGGGTCGTTCGCCTGCGGGGTCGTTCGCCTGCAGGATTGTTCACCTGCGGGGCTGTTCACCTGCGAGGTCGTTCGCCTGCAGGCCTGTTCACCTGCGGGGCTGTGCGTCCAGCACCTGCTGGAGCGCCTCGAACTCCTCGACGCACTTGCCGGATCCGAGGGCCACCGAGTCCAGCGGGTCCTCCGCGATGTGGATCGGCATGCCGGTCTCGCGGCGCAGCCGCTCGTCCAGTCCGCGCAGCAGCGCGCCGCCGCCGGTCAGGACGATGCCACGGTCCATGACATCGCCGGAAAGCTCCGGCGGGCACTTGTCCAGCGTGGTCTTCACGGCGTCGACGATCGCGTTGACCGGCTCCTCGATGGCCTTGCGGACCTCGGCGGCCGCGATGACCACGGTCTTGGGCAGTCCGGAAACGAGGTCACGGCCGCGGATCTCGGTGTGCTCGTCCTTGTCCATGTCGTACGCCGAACCGATCGTGAGCTTGATCTGCTCGGCGGTGCGCTCGCCGAGGAGGAGCGAGTACTCCTTCTTGACGTGCTGAATGATCGCGTTGTCCAGCTCGTCACCGGCGACCCGGATCGACTGGGCAGTGACGATTCCGCCGAGCGAGATGACCGCGACCTCGGTGGTGCCGCCACCGATGTCCACGACCATGTTGCCGGTGGCCTCGTGGACCGGCAGCCCGGAGCCGATGGCCGCCGCCATGGGCTCCTCGATGATGTGCACCTGGCGCGCGCCGGCCTGCGTCGACGCCTCGATCACGGCGCGTCGCTCGACCCCGGTGATGCCGGAGGGCACGCAGACGACGACCCGCGGGCGGGCCAGGTAGCGGCGCTTGTGGATCTTCAGGATGAAGTAGCGGAGCATCCGCTCGGTGATCTCGAAGTCGGCGATCACGCCGTCCTTCAGGGGCCGTACGGCAACGATGTTGCCCGGTGTGCGCCCGATCATCTTCTTGGCCTCGGAGCCGACCGCGAGGATGCCGCCCGTGTTGGTGTTGATGGCCACGACGGACGGCTCGTTCAGAACGATGCCGCGCCCCCTGACGTACACCAGCGTGTTGGCAGTCCCGAGGTCGATAGCCATGTCACGGCCGATGAACGACATTGAGTTCCCCTTGTTCCCCATTGAGGATGCGTCGGGCCTTCCAAGAAAGCGATGTGGCTTGTTCTGGTCGGCGAGGTGAGCGCGGCGGGCGTGGAAGATTCCATCGTAGTGCCGTAGTGACGGACACCGCGCGAGGGTCCTTCGCCATTGTGGGCGGAACGGGTGGCCGTTCCACTCATGGTGACGTTACGTCGAAGGGATGCGTTCCCGCGATCCTGGACCCTATACCGAAGGGCGACCGAATTAATTCGGTCGCCCCAGGTCTGAGCGCTGTTCGGCTGATCGGGGATCAGGCGATTCCGGGGAAGAAAAGCTTCAGTTCCCGCTCCGCGGACTCCTCGGAATCCGAGGCGTGAATGAGGTTCTCCCGGGTGATCGTGCCGAAGTCGCCGCGGATGGAGCCGGGCGCGGCGGCGATCGGGTCGGTGGGGCCGGCCAGCGTCCGGATGCCCTCGATGACCCGCTCGCCCTCGGCGACCAGCGCCACGATCGGACCGGACTGCATGAACTCGACGAGCGGCTCGTAGAACGGACGGCCGACGTGCTCGGCGTAGTGCTGCTCCAGCGTGGCGCGGTCGAGGGTGCGCAGTTCCAGTGCGGTGATCCGCCAGCCGGCCTTGCGCTCGATCCGCCCGACGATCTCGCCGACCAGTCCGCGCCGGACAGCGTCGGGCTTGAGGAGAACGAGGGTGCGCTGGGTCATGGTGTGCGGCTCCTTGCAGGCATGCGGGTGCGGTGAACCGAGGCTACAGGGGTACGGGGACGGGCCGGCGGCCGGGTTTGGCCGACGGGTGCCGAATCAGCCGCCGGCCGGGGCCTCGGCCGCCTCCTGCGCCGCCGCCCAGCGGGCCTTCGCCTCGTCGACCTTGCGGCCGTAGTGCACCGAGGCCCACCACAGGCCGGCGAAGACCACGCCGAGGATGAACATCATCGGGACGACGAAGCCGCTCAGTACCAGGGCGATCTGCAGCGCCCAGCCGAGCGGTATGCCGCCGGGGCGGGTGATCATTCCGCAGAGCAGCACGGAAAGCAGCATGCCTACGCCGCAGACCGTCCAGACCGTGGAAGTGGTCAGGTCGTCGGACTTCATCGCGACGAGACCGGCGAAACCGATCACGAAGAACTCGCCGATAAGCGTGGAAGCACAGAGCGTACGCATGGGTCAGCGCCTTCCCAGAAGCAGCCGGGCCTCGCCGACCGTGATCACGGAACCGGTCACCAGAACACCGGCGCCCGCGTATTCGTCCTCCTCCTCGGCGAGGGTGATCGCCGCCTCCAGGGCGTCGTCCAGGCGTGGCTCCACCTGGACGCGGTCCTCGCCGAAGACCTCGACCGCGACGGCGGCCAGCGCGTCGACGTCCATCGCGCGGCCGCTGGAGTTCTGGGTGATGACGACCTCGGCGAAGATCGGCTCGAAGGCTTCGAGGAGCCCCTTGACGTCCTTGTCGGCGCTGGTGCCGACCACACCGATCAGCCGGGAGAAGCCGAAGGCCTCGGAGAGGCCGTCGGCGGTGGCGCGGGCGCCCGCCGGGTTGTGTGCCGCGTCCAGGACGACGGTGGGGCTGGATCGGACGACTTCGAGGCGGCCCGGGGAGATCACCGAGGCGAAGGCCTGGCGGACCGTGTCGGCGTCGAGCGAGCCGGGCTGCTCGGCGCCGATCCCGAAGAACGCCTCCACCGCGGCGAGCGCCACCGCGGCGTTGTGCGCCTGGTGGGCGCCGTAGAGCGGGAGGAAGATCTCTGTGTACTCGGTGGCCGCACCACCGAGGCCGCGCAGCGTCAGCAGCTGGCCGCCGACGGCGATCTCGCGCGAGACGACGCCGAACTCCATGCCCTCGCGGGCCACCGTGGCGTCGACCTCGACGGCCTTCTTCAGCATGACCTGCGCGGCGTCCACCGGCTGCTGGGCGAGGACGACCGTGGCGCCCTGCTTGATGATCCCGGCCTTCTCGCCGGCGATCTCGGCGGGCGTGGCGCCCAGCCGGTCGGTGTGGTCCAGCGAAATGGGGGTGACGACGGCGACCGCGGCGTCGATGACGTTGGTCGCGTCCCAGCTGCCGCCCATGCCGACCTCGACGACCGCGACGTCGACCGGCGCGTCGGCGAAGGCCGCGTAGGCCATGCCCGTCAGCACCTCGAAGAAGGAGAGCCGGTACGGCTGCTGGGCGTCGACCATCTCCACGTACGGCTTGACGTCCTGGTACGCCTCGATGAACCGCTCGGGGTCGATCGGGGAGCCGTCCAGGCTGATCCGCTCGGTGATCGACTGGACGTGCGGCGAGGTGTAGCGGCCGGTGCGCAGCTCGAAGGCGCCGAGCAGCGCCTCGATCATGCGGGCCGTGCTCGTCTTGCCGTTGGTCCCGGTGATGTGGATCGAGGGGTACGCGCGCTGCGGCTCGCCGAGCACGTCCATCAGCGCGGCGATGCGCGTGACGGAGGGCTCCAGCTTGGTCTCGCCCCAGCGTCCGGCGAGCTCCTGCTCCACGGCGCGCAGCGCCTTGTCCACCTCGGGGTCGGCGGGGCGGGCCGGGACCTCTTCGCCCTGCGGCGGTCCGGAGCGGGTGCGCAGCGTGCGGCTCCCGGCCTCGATCACCGCCAGGTCGGGGTCGCGCTGGGTCTCCTCGTCGACGATCTCGGCGAAGGTGTCGTCGGCGTCGGAGTTGTCGTGCCGGTCGGAAGGGCGGGGCTCACTCACGGGGCCAGTCTACGGATGGGCACGGACATCGCGCGCAGCGCCCGGTGGCGGCCTCGGATGTGGTACGGGCGAAGCCCCCGTGCCCCTGGTCGGTCAGGGGTACGGGGGCTCCGTGCTCAGGTCATCAGCTCTGCGGCAGGTTCGCCAGCTGGCCGGAGATCCGCTCGATGTCGGCCTCGGCCTTGGCGAGCCGACCACGGATCTTGTCGACCACGTTGTCCGGGGCCTTGCCGAGGAACGCCTCGTTGGAGAGCTTGCCGACCGCCTGGGCCTTCTCCTTCTCGGCGGCGCCCAGGTCCTTCGTCAGGCGCTTGCGCTCGGCCTCGACGTCGATGGTGCCGGAGAGGTCGAGCGCGACCGTGGCGCCCGCGACGGGCAGCGAGGCGGTGGCGTGGAAGCCCTCCTCGGCCGGCTGCAGGCGCAGCAGCTGGCGGATGGCCGCCTCGTGCGGGGCGAGCGGCGTGCCGGTCAGGGTGAGCTCGGCCGGGACCTTCTGGCCGGGCTGCAGGCCCTGGTCGGAGCGGAACCGGCGGACCTCGGTGACGACCTGCTGGACGAGCGCGATCTCCTGCTCGGCCGCGTCGTCGCGGAAGCCGGAGTCCTTCGGCCAGTCGGCGATGACGACGGACTCCCGGCCGGTGAGGGCCGTCCAGAGCGTCTCCGTGACGAACGGGACGACCGGGTGCAGCAGTCGCAGCATCACGTCGAGGACCTCGCCGAGGACCCGGCCCGAGACCTCGGCCGGCCTGCCGCCCGCGAAGAACGTGGTCTTGGACAGCTCGACGTACCAGTCGAAGACCTCGTCCCAGGCGAAGTGCCGCAGCGTCTCGCTGAGCTTGGAGAACTGGAAGTCGTCGTAGTACGCGTCGACTTCGGCGACGGTCTTGCCCAGCCGCGAGAGGATCCAGCGGTCGGTCACCGACATCTCGTCGGCGGACGGCAGTTCGCCCTCGATCGTCGCGCCGTTCATCAGCGCGAAGCGGGTGGCGTTCCAGATCTTGTTGGCGAACTTGGCGGAACCCTGGACCCACTCCTCGCCGATCGGGACGTCGACACCGGGGTTGGCGCCGCGTGCCAGCGTGAAGCGCAGCGCGTCGGAGCCGTACTTGTCCATCCAGTCCAGCGGGTTGACGACATTGCCGAAGGACTTCGACATCTTCTTGCCGTACTCGTCGCGGACCATGCCGTGCAGGACGATGGTCTCGAACGGCGGGACGCCGTCGTTGACGTACAGGCCGAACATCATCATCCGGGCGACCCAGAAGAAGAGGATGTCGTAGCCGGTGACCAGGACGGAGTTCGGGTAGAACTTCGCGAGGCTGTCGGTCTGTTCGGGCCAGCCGAGCGTGGAGAACGGCCACAGGCCGGAGGAGAACCAGGTGTCCAGGACATCGGGGTCCTGCGTCCAGCCCTCGCCGGTGGGGGGCTCGTCGTCCGGTCCGACGCAGACCATCTCTCCGTCGGGTCCGTGCCAGACGGGAATGCGGTGCCCCCACCACAGCTGGCGCGAGATGCACCAGTCGTGGAGGTTGTCGACCCAGTCGAAGTACCGCTTCTCCATCTCCTGCGGGTGGATCTTGACCTTGCCGTCGCGGACGGCGTCACCGGCCGCCTTGGCGAGCGGGGCGACCTTGACCCACCACTGCATGGACAGCCGGGGCTCGACGGTGGTCTTGCAGCGCGAGCAGTGGCCGACGGAGTGGACGTACGGCCGCTTCTCGGCGACGATCCGGCCCTCGGCGCGCAGCGCGCCGACGATCGCGGAGCGGGCCTCCAACCGGTCCAGGCCCTCGAACGGACCGGGGACGGTGATGACCGCGCGCTCGTCCATGACCGTGAGGAACGGCAGGCCGTGGCGCGTACCGATCTCGAAGTCGTTCGGGTCGTGCGCGGGGGTGACCTTCACGGCGCCGGTCCCGAACTCCGGGTCGACGTGGTGGTCGGCGACGACGGGGATCGTGCGGTCGGTCAGCGGCAGCCTGATCTGCTTGCCGACGAGGTGCTTGTAGCGCTCGTCGTCGGGGTGGACGGCGACGGCGGTGTCACCGAGCATCGTCTCGGCGCGGGTCGTGGCGACGACGATGGTGTCGTCCCCGTCCCCGTACGTCATCGAGACCAGCTCGCCGTCGTCGTCCTGGTACTCGACCTCGATGTCCGAGATCGCGGTCAGACAGCGCGGGCACCAGTTGACGATGCGCTCTTTGCGATAGATGAGCTCCTCGTCGTACATCCGCTTGAAGATGGTCTGGACGGCGGTGGACAGGCCCTCGTCCATGGTGAAGCGCTCACGGGACCAGGCGACGCCCTCGCCGAGCCGGCGCATCTGGCCGGAGATCTGGCCGCCGGACTCGTTCTTCCACTTCCAGACGCGCTCGACGAAGGCCTCGCGGCCCAGGTCGTGGCGGGACTTGCCCTCCTTGCCGAGCTCGCGCTCGACGACGTTCTGGGTGGCGATGCCGGCGTGGTCCATGCCGGGCTGGTAGAGCGCCTCGAAGCCCTGCATGCGCTTGCGGCGGACGAGGGCGTCGATCAGCGTGTGCTCGAAGGCGTGCCCGAGGTGCAGGCTGCCCGTGACGTTCGGCGGCGGGATGACGATGGAGTACGGCGGCTTCTCGCTGTGCTCGTCGGCTTCGAAGTAACCCCGTTCTACCCAGCGCTCATACAGCTTCCCCTCTACCTCGGCCGGTGCGTACTGGGTCGGCAGTTCGGGGTTGCTGGCTGGCGTCTGCTGAGTGTTCTCGGTCACGGGGGACAGTTTAGGGCCGTCACAGTCGTGCACTGAAACCGGTTTGTTGAGTAACGGTGTGACTCCCGGTACTCCGTATGGGGAGCCCTTCCGTCAGGATGTTCGGAACGCATAAACATGACGAACAGGGGACACCGCAGATGAGCTACAACCAGCCGGGCCCGTACGGCGGACAGCCGCCCCAGGGCCAGCCCGGTCCGTACGGCGGCCAGCCGCCGCAGGGGCAGCCCGGCCCGTACGGCCAGCAGCCGGGTCCGTACCCGGGCCAGCCCCCGCAGGGCCAGCCCGGGTACGGATACCCCCAGCAGGCCCCCCAGGGTGTCCCGCCCCAGCAGCCCCAGCCGGGCTACGGCTACCCCCAGGCCCAGCAGCCCGGCCCCTACGGCCAGCAGCCGCCCACTCCCCCTTACGGCGGCCAGCAGCCCTACGGCACGATGCCGATGCCCCCGGCCGAGCCGAAGAAGAAAACCGGCCTGATCATCGGCGGCGTCGTCGTGGCGCTGGCGGTCATCGGAGGCGGGGTGTACTTCCTGACGTCGGGCGGTGCCAGCAACAGCGACGTGGCGGACTCCACCAAGGGGTACAAGCTGACGCCTGCTGCGGCTGTGGACGAGTACAAGAAGGAGTCGTCGGGCGCGACTCCTTCGACACCGTTGACCGGCAGCAAGAAGGCGGAAGCCGAAAAACTGGGGATCAAGGACCCCCAGAAGACGGCCGCCCAGTACAGCATGGGTTCCGAGGAGAATCCGCTCACCGTGAAGGGGCTCACGCTCCAGGGCATTTGGGGCAATGTCACCGACCCGGCGAAGGTCATCGACAGCTCGTTCACGAATGCCGAGAAGGACATGAAGCAGAGCAACGAGGACATGCAGTACTCCCTCGTCGGCAGCCCCAATGAGGTGACTCCGCCCGGCTTCGAGGGCGCGCTGATGAAGTGCCAGGACATGAAGATCGTCAACCCGGAGGGCGACGGCACCGCGGAGGGCGGGCCCAAGGAGTTCACAGCGCCCATCTGTGTGTGGGCCGACTACAGCACGGTCGGTGTGGTCACCGGCATCGACGTGGCCCTCTCCTTGGCAGGCAAGGGCATGTCCCAGGACGACGTGGCCGCCCTGACCGCCAAGCTCTACAACACGTCCCGCACCAAGATCTGATCGCACCGCAACACGGAAGGGGCGCCCGCCAGTCCACCTGGCCGGGCGCCCCTTCCGTCTGTCCCCGCTGCCGCTACGCGGACTTCTCGTGCCGGCCGCCGTCGCCCTTGCCGATCGAGCGCGGTTCGCGCGGGACCAGGGTCGGGTTGACGTTGTCCCGGACGACGTCCGCCGTGATGACGACGCGGGCGACGTCCTTGCGGGACGGCACCTCGTACATCACGGACTGGAGGACCTCCTCCATGATGGCCCGCAGGCCGCGCGCACCGGTGCCGCGGAGGATCGCCTGATCGGCGATGGCCTCCAGGGCCGGGCGGTCGAAGTCCAGCTCGACGCCGTCGAGTTCGAAGAGGCGCTGGTACTGCTTCACCAGCGCGTTGCGCGGCTCGACGAGGATCTGCAGCAGCGCCTCGCGGTCGAGGTTGTGGACCGAGGTGAGGACGGGCAGCCGGCCGATGAACTCCGGGATCATCCCGAACTTCACCAGGTCCTCCGGCATGACCTCCTGGAACTGGTCGCTCGCCTCGATCTCCTGCTTCGAACGGATCGTCGCGCCGAAGCCGATGCCCTTGGCACCCGCCCGGGACTCGATGATCCGCTCCAGGCCGGAGAAGGCGCCGCCCACGATGAACAGCACGTTCGTCGTGTCGATCTGGATGAACTCCTGGTGCGGGTGCTTCCGGCCGCCCTGCGGCGGTACGGAGGCGGTGGTGCCCTCCAGGATCTTCAACAGGGCCTGCTGTACGCCCTCGCCGGAGACATCGCGGGTGATCGACGGGTTCTCGCTCTTGCGGGCGACCTTGTCGATCTCGTCGATGTAGATGATCCCGGTCTCGGCCTTCTTGACGTCGTAGTCCGCGGCCTGGATCAGCTTCAGCAGGATGTTCTCGACGTCCTCGCCGACATAGCCGGCCTCCGTCAGCGCCGTCGCGTCGGCGATGGCGAACGGGACGTTGAGCATGCGGGCCAGTGTCTGCGCGAGCAGTGTCTTGCCGGAGCCCGTGGGGCCCAGCAGCAGGATGTTGGACTTGGCCAGCTCGATGGCGTCGTCCCGGCCCTGCGCGCCGCCGTTCTCACCCGCCTGGACCCGCTTGTAGTGGTTGTACACAGCGACCGAGAGGGCCTTCTTCGCGGGCTCCTGCCCGACGACGTACCCCTCGAGGAACTCGTAGATCTCGCGCGGCTTGGGGAGTTCCTCCCACCGCACCTCGGAGGTCTCGGCGAGCTCCTCCTCGATGATCTCGTTGCAGAGATCGATGCACTCGTCGCAGATGTACACACCGGGTCCCGCGATGAGCTTCTTCACCTGCTTCTGGCTCTTTCCGCAGAACGAGCACTTGAGCAGGTCGCCGCCATCACCGATGCGTGCCACGAGGTGCTTCCCCTTCGCCTGGGAGCAGCTTGGTTCAGCGGCTCCTGGTGCCTCTATCCGACGGTACCTTGCCTTGGCCCCCGTTCGGGCCCCCCTTGGCACGGTTCACACGGTCAAGACCGGGCGAACGTGGCGTGCCAAGGGGTGAAGGCCGACGTCAGACGGCCGCGGCCGCCTGCTTGCGGGTCGACACGATCTGGTCGACGAGACCGTAGGCGAGGGCGTCCTCGGCGGTCAGGATCTTGTCGCGCTCGATGTCGTCGCGGATCTTCTCCAGCGGCGTGGTGGAGTGCTTGGCCAGCATCTCCTCCAGCTGGGTGCGCATCCGCAGGATCTCGTTGGCCGCGATCTCCAGGTCGGAGAGCTGCTCACGGCCGGTCTGCGAGGACGGCTGGTGGATCAGCACGCGGGCGTTGGGCAGTGCCATGCGCTTGCCGGGCGTGCCCGCGGCGAGCAGCACGGCCGCGGCGGAGGCCGCCTGGCCCATGCAGACCGTCTGGATGTCCGGCTTCACGAACTGCATCGTGTCGTAGATCGCGGTGAGCGCGGTGAACGAACCGCCGGGGCTGTTGATGTAGATGGAGATGTCCCGGTCCGGGTCCATCGACTCCAGGCACAGCAGCTGCGCCATGACGTCGTTGGCGGAGGCGTCGTCGATCTGCACGCCGAGGAAGATCACGCGCTCCTCGAAGAGCTTCGCGTACGGGTCGTACTCGCGCACGCCCTGCGAGGTGCGCTCCACGAAGCGCGGCACGATGTAGCGGTTGTCCACCTGCGGGCCGGTGTAGAGGCCGCTCGCGGAGGCGCCGGGGAAGTTGTTCATGTGGGTGTTCACCATCCTGGTGGCGTTCTGTGGCTGGGGATCTCGGCGTACGAGAGGTGCGCGGGGCACCGGCGCACGATCCGGTGGGTACCGGATCAGGCGCCGGTGCCGCCGCCGCCCGGAACGCCCGATGCGATCGTGATGATCTCGTCGATGAGGCCGTACTCCTTGGCCTCCTCCGCGGTGTACCAGCGGTCGCGGTCGCCGTCGCGGATGATCGTCTCGACGGTCTGGCCGGAGTGATGGGCAGTGATCTCCGCCATCCGCTGCTTGGTACGCAGCAGGTACTGGGCCTGGATCTTGATGTCCGAGGCCGTACCGCCGATGCCGGCCGAACCCTGGTGCATGAGGATGTCGGTGTTCGGAAGCGCGAAGCGCTTGCCCGCGGTGCCGCCGGTGAGCAGGAACTGGCCCATCGAGGCCGCCATGCCCATACCGATGGTGACCACGTCGTTCGGGATGTACTGCATGGTGTCGTAGACCGCCATGCCGGCTGTCACCGAGCCGCCGGGGCTGTTGATGTAGAGGTAGATGTCCTTCTCGGGCTCCGCGGCGAGAAGAAGCAGCTGCGCGGTGATCTTGTTGGCGATCTCATCGTCGACCTGCTGACCGAGGAAGATGATGCGCTCACCGAGCAGCCGGCTGTAGACCTGGTCACCGAGGCCTCCACCGGGCGTCGGCTCACCGGCGGCGTAGGGCATCAGATTCGTCACGTATCCACCTGCTCGTCTCTGACGGCTCCGGCCGTCTCAGCGTCTTCGTACCGGGTGGGCGGGGACTCCCCTGCCCTTCCTATTCATGGACCCTAACGCGCAGGTGGGACAACGCCATCCCGCTTCCGCAACTGTTCGCTCGGAGCGCAAGCTCCGCAGTCCGCACAAGGGTTGTGGGGCACCGTACGGCCTACGACGACGGGCTCCGGACGCAGCGGCGTCCGGAGCCCGTCGTTCGGGTTCAGCGCGAGGCTCAGGCCTCGTTCTTCTCCTCGGCGGCCTCGGCGGCGGCGTCGGCAGCGGCCTCGGTGGTGCCCTCGGCGGCCTCGACGGCCTCGATGGCCTCCTCCTCGTCGTCCTCCAGATCGACGACCTCACCGTTGGTGTCGACGACCTTGGCGGCCTCGACGACCACGGCCAGCGCCTTGCCGCGGGCGACCTCGCCGACGAGCATCGGCACCTGGCCGCCCTCGACGACGGCCTGGGCGAACTGGTCGGGGCTCATGCCGGAGGAAGCAGCGCGCCGCATGAGGTGCTCGGTGAGCTCCTCCTGGTTGACGTTCAGCTTCTCCTTGTTGACGATCTCGTCCAGGATGAACTGGGTCTTGATGCCCTTGATCGCCTGCTCGGAGGTCTCGGCGTCGAACTCCTCGACCGTCTTGCCCTGGATCTCCAGGTACTTGTCGAGGGTCAGACCCATCTGACCGAGCTGGTGGTGCTCCAGGTTGTGCTTGCGGGTCTGGACCTCGTCCGCGAGCAGCTTCTCGGGGATCGGGACCTCGGCGAGCTTCAGCAGCTCGTCCAGGACGCGCTCCTGGGCCTGGGTGGCCTGGTCGTACTGCTTGGTGTTCTCGAGGCGCTTGCGGCTGTCCGCCTTCAGCTCGTCGAGGGTGTCGAACTCGCTCGCCATCTGGGCGAACTCGTCGTCCAGCTCGGGGAGCTCACGGGCGGCGACGGCGGAGACCTTGACGGTGACCTCGGCCTCCTTGCCCTCGGCGGAGCCGCCCTTCAGCTCGGAGGTGAAGGTGGCCTCGCCACCCGCCTCCAGGCCGGTGACGGCGGCGTCGATGCCGTCGAGGAGCTCGCCGGAACCGATGGTGTACGAGACACCCTCGGCGACGCCGTCCTCCAGGACCTCGCCGTCGACCTTGGCCTGCAGGTCGATCGTCACGACGTCGCCCTCTGCAGCGGCACGCTCGACCGGGTTGGTGGAGGCGAAGCGCTCGCGGAGCTGCTCCACGGCCTTCTCGACGTCCTCGTCGCTGACCTCAAGGGCGTCGACGGTGACCTCGATGCCGGAGTAGTCCGGAATCTCGATCTCGGGGCGTACGTCAACCTCGGCGGTGAAGGCCAGCAGCTCGCCGTCCTTCAGCTCGGTGATGTCGACCTCGGGCTGGCCGAGGACGTTGAGCTCACCCTCGTTGACGGCCTCGGTGTAGAACTTCGGGAGAGCGTCGTTGACGGCCTCCTCCAGCACCGCACCGCGGCCGAAGCGCTGGTCGATGACCCGGGCAGGGATCTTGCCCTTGCGGAAGCCCTTCACCGTGACCTGCTGGTTGATCTTCTTGTACGCCGCGTCGAGGCTGTCCTTGAGCTCCTCGAAGGGCACCTCGACAGTGAGCCGAACCCGGGTCGGGTTCAGGGTCTCCACGGCGCTCTTCACGGTTCGGTCTCCTTGTGGCTGACTTCTTGGGGTTCTGCTCCGCCGCGCGGGAGGCGGCTTCGCGGACCGAGCCCGGTACATCAGACACACGGGCACGCAATTTGCATAGTAACGGCAAGGCGTCGGACTCCCACAATGCGATCTTGCCGGTGGTCGGGGTGGCCGGATTCGAACCGACGACCTTCCGCTCCCAAAGCGGACGCGCTACCAAGCTGCGCCACACCCCGTCGGTGCGACACGTAGGGTACATGCAGTCAGGCAGTGCATCGGCCGCTTTGCGCGGACGGCACCGAACGCGACACCGGGTGGCCGCAATCGGGTGTGCGGGCAGCGTCCGCGACCCGCTACGATGCTTCTCGTGCCGTCGGCCTCCGGGCCTGCGGTGCGGCTTTGCGGGCGTAGCTCAATGGTAGAGCCCTAGTCTTCCAAACTAGCTACGCGGGTTCGATTCCCGTCGCCCGCTCCATGCTTGGGCCCGGTACGGCGAATTCCTCGCCGTACCGGGCCCTTTGCGTTCTGTATGTGCGACGCCGACCGCCCGCAGCGGGGCGCGGGCGGTCGGGCCGGCCGGCTCGGAAGGAGACCGGCTCAGAAGGAGATCTGGTTGATGGTCTCCGCTATCGAGTTCATGAACCTCTGGATCGACGGCGCCATGCCGGTCGATGCCAGGAAGAAGCCGAAAAGTATCGCGACGATCGCCGGCCCGCCCTTGAGCGAGCCGCCCCGGATCAGGACCACCAGGATGATCGCCAACATCAGCACCACAGACAGTGAAATGGCCACGACTGATCACACCCTTGGTCGGTCCGCCTTGCCGGCCCGGAGAGGTGCGGCCGAGCACCCTTCCGTCCTGTCCATCGTGCCACCAACTCCCCTGTGGTCGCTGCCGGCTGACGGACCGATGCGATGAGTTCGCGCCACCCTTGCGCCCCGCGCGCACTCGGGGCGCACGGCTGCACAAGGGGTCGCACAGGGCCCCGCACACCTGTGAGTGAACTGTGAACCGGCCATTCGCAATGACTTTCGAATGTGACGGTTTCCATATCCACACACTTCATCCACACGCAATTCCAAGGTTTAAGTGCGATGAAATTCACGCCCCGCAACAGCCTGGCGATATGCCCCGTTTAAGGGGGATGAATCGGTGCATAGTGGACGGTTGGCGGCGGTTTCACTTTCGACTGGGCGGCAGCACGCGATATCCCTGGGCGGTTTTACGAATTCCGATCGAGGCGTCTAAGGTGCATGAGATGTTCCACGCTCCGAACGCATTTCAGAGGGCCCCGCTCGCATCGGCGACCCGGGAGTCGGAGCCCAGACCCCAAGGGACGACCGCCACCGAGGCGCCCCCCGCACCAGTGGCGAACAAGCCGCCGTCGGCCGGACCGGCGAAGCAGCGCGACCCCTACTTCGACAACGTCAAGTACCTGGCCATCGTGCTCGTCGCGGTGGCGCACGCGTGGGAACCGGTGATGGACGGCAGCCGGACCGCCCGTGCGCTGTACATGGTGGCGTACACCTTCCACATGCCGGCGTTCATCATCGTCTCCGGCTACTTCTCCCGCTCGTTCGACATGTCCGCCGCCAAGGTGAAGCGCCTGATCACCGGCGTCGTCGTGCCCTATGTGGTGTTCGAGACGGCGTATTCACTGTTCAAATGGTTCGCGGACGACTCGGCCGACGGCGAGATCAGCCTGCTCGACCCCTGGTACCTCACCTGGTTCCTGATCGCGCTGTTCATCTGGCGGATCACCACGCCGCTGTGGCAGGCGCTGCGCCATCCGCTGCCGGTCGCGCTCGTCATCGCCGCGCTCGCCTCCTTCTCCCCGACGATCGGCAACGATCTCGATCTCCAGCGCGTTCTGCAGTTCCTGCCGTTCTTCGTGCTGGGGCTCCAGCTGCGGCCCGAGCACTTCGAGCTGGTGCGCCGGCGCGAGGTGCGGTTGCTCGCGCTCCCGCTGTTCGCCGGGGCCCTGGTGTTCGCGTACTGGGCGGCGCCGCGGATGCAGCTGGGCTGGTTCTACCGCAGCAACAGCGCGCAGGAGATGGGCGCCCCGTGGTGGTCCGGTGCCGTGATGACGCTGGTGCTGTTCGGCTGCGCGCTGCTGCTCACCATCGGGTTCCTGTCCTGGGTGCCGCGCCGCCGCACATGGTTCACGGTGCTCGGTGCCGGGACGATCTGCGGCTATCTGCTGCACGGCTTCCTGATCAAGGGAGCCGGATACGCCGGGGTGTTCGACGTCTACGACTGGCTCGCGGAGCCCGCCGGTCTGGTCCTGGTCTCCCTGGTCGCGGCCGCCGCCGTGACGCTGATGTGCACCCCACCGGTACGGCGGGCGCTGCGCCCGGTGACGGAGCCGGACATGAACTGGGCGTTCCGGCGGGACTCGGCCCGGCTCTGAGCCCCGCGGACGCGCGGATCAGTCCTTCGCCGTGTTGGCTTGATCCGATTGCTCGGTGGGCGATTTGCCCGGGGTGAGCCCCAGCAACCTCCGTACCAGCGCATACTTCTCGGTCAGCCGGGTACGGGTCGCCGGTTCCAGCACGGCGAGGCGGGCCGGGTCCGCGTTGTGTGCCAGATCGGACTCCTTGATCAGCAGCGCGCCCGGGGTGTCCAGGATGCGCCGGGTGTACGAACGAAGGTCCTCGCCGTCACGTTTGGTGACGGCGAGGACCATGTCCTTCACCTGCTGCGGCAGCGCGGCATCGGCCAGCCACCGCGCCGACAGCGCGTCGTCCTCGACCGCGTCGTGCAGCCAGGCCGCGGCTATCTGTTCCTCGCTGCCGCCCCTGGTCCGTACCCCCTCGGCGACGGCGGCGAGGTGTTCGGTGTACGGGCGTCCCGCCTTGTCCCGCTGCGCGGCGTGGGCCTCGCGGGCGATCGCCTCGACTTCGGCCAGGGTCAGGTGTGCGTGCGGCTCGGTCATGGTCCGACTCTACGGACGGGCGGCCGTTCGGCGCAGGGCAGCGCGGGCCGGGACGACCATGGCGAGGAGGCCGAGCCCGACGGTCGCGGCGACGAAGCTCCCGTACAGGACCGGTGGGATGTACGGCGGCTCGCCCGTCAGGCCCCGCATCATCGGGAAGAGCGTGACCATGGCGATGCCGGTGCCGAGCGCGGAGCCGGCCACTGTGACCAGCAGCGACTCCCAGCGGATCATGCCCATGACCTGACTGCGGGTGGAGCCGACCAGGCGCAGCACGGTCAGTTCGCGTCGGCGGTCGAGGACGGTCATCACCAGGGTGTTGACGGCGGCGATCGCGGCGAATCCGCCGAGCACCGCGGCCATGACGGTGTTGGCCCAGGCGTTGAGCTCGCGGTCCTTGTCCTGTGCCGCGGCGTAGCCGGAGGAGTCGGTGACGGTGCCGAGCGCGGTGAGCCTCTGTGCTGCGGCGGGGGTGGCCCGTACCAGGATGTCGGTGGCGTACGACGAGGTCATGTGGGCCTTCAGGTCGGCCGCGGGGAACGTCACGAGGCTGGTGCCGAGGCCGCGTCCGTAGACCGCGACGACCTTCGGGTGCGCCTTGGTGCCGTCCGGCAGCCGCAGGGCGAGCCGGTCGCCCGTGCGCAGGTCCGCCGTGTCGGCGAGCGTGGTGTCGACTGCGACGGTTCCGGGCCGCAGGCCGGTGAGGGAGCCGCTCCTGACGTCGAGGTCCCGGACCTCGGCGAGCTCCTTGCCGGAGCCGATGATGCCCTGCGCGGAGGCGCTCTGCAGTGCCACGCCCCCGCCGCCGGGCACCAGGACGGAGGCGCGGAGCAGTCCGACCGCGGTGGAGACGCCGGGGGTGGCGGCGGCCCGTTCGGTCGCGTCGGAGCCGAGTCCCGCCGGGGCGGTGACGATGTGGTCGGCGATGATGGCGTCGCGCTGCTGGTGTGCGGTCACCCGTTCCTGGCTGGTCTGCATGAAGACGAGCGTCGACGAGAAGGCCATGGCGAGCACGATCGGGGTGATCGCGGAGGCCAGTCGGCGGGCGTTGGTACGGGAGTTGGCGGCGGCCAGTGAGCCCGACGCGCCGGTGGCGCGCAGCGGGAGGCCGATGACGGTGGCGCAGATCCGGGCGATCAGCGGGCCGAGCAGCCCGACCGCGACCATGAAGAGCATGACGACGCCGAGGGCCGCGTTCGCCGAGTCGTCGCCGGACGTGGAGGCCGCGACTTTGGCGAGGACCCCGCCGCCGACGAGGGCGGCGATGCCGAGCGGGGTGCGGATCGCGCCGAACGGGGCGCGCTCCACGGCGGTCTGGGCGAGGGCGAGTCCCGGCTTCAACTTGGCGGGGCGCCGTGCGAGGTAGCCCGCGCCCAGCGCGGTGAGCATGGTGGTGGCGGCAGCGATGGCCAGTGGCGGCCAGGAGATGTGCAGGGCGACGCTGTCCAGGACCGCTCCCCGGTCCTGGAGCCGGCCGAACCACCACGTGGCCAGGGCGGCTCCGGGCAGGCAGCCGAGCGCTCCGGCGAGCGGGGCGACGAGCAGGGACTCGGTGGCGATGGTGCGGCGCAGCTGGCGCGGGGTGGCCCCGATGGCGCGCAGCAGGGCGAACTCGCGATTGCGCTGGCCCACGGAGAGGGCGACCGTGCCGGCGGCGGTGAAGACGGCGACCAGGGTGGCGACGCCGCCGAAGGAGAGGCCGAGTCCGAGGAGGAGTTCCTTGGTGCCCGCGAGGGCCGGGGTCTCCACGGCGCCCCGGTCGTCACCGGTGTGGACCTGGGCGGTGGCGGTGTGGCCGACGGCCTCGCGGACCCGGCCGGCGAGGGTGTCGGTGGCGGTGGTGCGGTCGGCGAGCACGGCGATGGCGTCGACCCGGCCGGGGTGGCCGGAGAGCTGTACGGCCTGCCGGTCGGCGAACCAGACGGTGGCGTCGGCGGCGGTGGTGCCGGACACCCGGAACTCCCGTACGCCTGCCGGTGTGTCGAGGGTGACGGTGTCGCCGGCCCGGTTCTCGGTGCCGGCCGGGAGGACGACCTCGCCGGTCCCGGGCGCGTCGCCGGTGACCAGCCGTGTGCCGGTGAGGGCGGTGGAGCTCCAGCCGTGCGCGGTGAGGGGGGTGCCGTCCTGTCGTACGGAGTAGCCGACGTCCCCGATCGCGGTGGCCGCGCCGGGGGCCGAGGCGGCTTTCGCCACCAGGGACTCGGGCAGCCGTGCGGTGTCCGGGAGGAGTACGTCGATCTCCTCCGCGCTGTCGCCGCTGCCGGACTTCAGATGGATCTTCTGGTCGGCGGCGACGACCACGGGGGCCTTCGCGTAGCGGTCCGCGGGCACGGAGGCGCGCAGGCCGGTCTCCGTCAGGATGCCGCAGGCGGAGACGACGGCCGCGGCCAGCAGGAGCGCGACGAAGGTCCCGATGAACGACGAGGGTTTGAAACGGACGGCCGCGCGGGCGAGGCCGTTCGGGACGTGCGGGGCGAACATCAGGCTGCTGCTCCTGCGGGGGCGGGGGCGGTGCGGGCGGTCAGCGCGGTCATCCGGGCGGCGATCTGTGCGGCGCCGGAGCGCGGCAGGCTGTCCGCGATCGCGCCGTCGGCGAGGAAGAGCACCTGGTCGGCGTAGGCGGCGGCGGCCGGGTCGTGGGTGACCATGACGACGGTGGCGCCGAGGTTGTCCACCGCGCTGCGGAGCAGGGCGAGGATCTCGGCGGCGGTGGTGGTGTCGAGGGCTCCGGTCGGCTCGTCGGCGAAGATCACGTCGGGCCGGGTGACCAGGGCGCGGGCGACGGCGACGCGCTGCTGCTGGCCGCCGGAGAGCTGGCCGGGGCGGCGATCGCCCTTGTCGCCGAGGCCGACCCGGGTGAGCATCTCGGCGGCTTCGCGGCGGCTGCGGGCGGAGCCGGTGCGCTGTCCGGCCAGGCGCATGGGCAGGACGACGTTCTGTTCGACCGTCAGGGACGGCAACAGGTTGAAGGCCTGGAAGACGAAGCCGAGGCGGGTGCGGCGCAGTTCGGTGAGCCGGTTCTCGCTCATGCCGGTGATCTCGGTGCCGCCGAGGCGTACGGAGCCCCCGGTGGGGCGGTCGAGTCCGGCCGCGCACTGCAGGAAGGTCGACTTCCCGGAGCCGGACGGTCCCATGACGGCGGTGAAGGTGGAGCGCGGGAGGGCGAGGTCGATGCCCCGCAGCGCGTGGACCACGGAGCCGCCCCGGCCGTACTGCCTGCGGACGCCGCGCAGTTCGACGGCGAGGTCCGAGGGCACGGCCCCCTGGTGGGCGTCCGTCGTGTACTGCCTGTCCTGCGCGCGCTGCCTGGTGCGTCGCAGCCCCATGATGTCCGCCTTCCGTCGCTCATCGGCCGCTTCTTCGACCATGGCTCGAAGCTACGGAGCGGGGCGGGTGCGGAACATGGCGGCTGCTGGCGGATCGGGGGTGGGGAAATCCCCAGGTCCGACCGGGGGAAGACGGGCCGCGGCGGCAGCACACCGATGGTTGCCCGGGTGTGGCCATGAACGTCCTCGCCGGGCTCGCCGCCGCGAAGGTGTACGGGTTCGGCCCGCAGGCCACGGCGAACATCTCCACCACGCTGGTGGCGCGCGACGAGTTCGCCCTGATCCTCGCCACGATGGCGGCGGTCGCGGGGCTGGCCGAGCGGCTCTCCCCCTTCATCGCGGGCTATGTGCTCCTCCTCGCGGTCCTCGCGCCGCCGGCGGCCGGGCGCTCGCACTGGCCGGCCCGCATCCTGCCGGGCGGGCGGGGCCGGAGTGAGGGCAGTGACAGCGGCGACGGCGCCGGGACACTCGCGGTCCCGGCCTGAGCCGGCATCCGCGGCGTTCCGGGTACGGGGACGGGCCCAGGTCCTGCCCGTACCCGGACAGACCGCGGTCGGGGTTCCGGTGACTGGCCGGCAACCGTTGACCCGTGCCTGGTCCGGCCCGTTCGCGTACGGTTCAGGATGTGCGCGACAGCAGCAACAGCGCCCGGTCGTCGTTGACGTCCTTGGCGCATGCCTCGATCAGATGCCAGGCCGCGCCCTCGAAGCCGGTGGCGACATAGCGGTCGGCCTCACCGGTCAGCCGGTCGATGCCCTCCGCGATGTCGCGGTCCGACGCCTCGACCAGGCCGTCCGTGAACAGCATCAGTACGTCGCCGGGGGCCAGCGAGCCCTTCACGGCGTCGAACTGCGCCCCGTCGTACACCCCCAGCAGCGGCCCCTCGGCCACCTTCTCCTCCCACTGGCCGCTGCCCGAGTGGAGCTGGAGGGCGGGCGGGTGCCCGGCCGAAAAAAGTTCGTAGTCGCCCGATTCGAGGTCCAGGACCAGATGGATCGAGGTGGCGAACCCCTCGTCCCAGTCCTGGCGCAGCAGATAGCCGTTGGCCGCGGGCAGGAAGCCGTGCGGGGGCAGCGAGCCGAGGAGCCCGCCGAAGGCCCCGGAAAGCAGGAGGGCGCGGGAGCCCGCGTCCATGCCCTTGCCGGAGACATCGGTGAGCACGGCCTCCAGGGTCCGGCCGCCGTTGGTGCGGGCGGCGACGACGAAGTCCCCGGAGAAGGACTGCCCGCCCGCCGGGCGCAGCGCCATCTCGCGGTGCCAGCCCTGCGGCAGCCTGGGCAGGGCGCTCTGCACCCGGATGCGTTCGCGCAGGTCGAAGAGCATGGTGCCGCCGCGCCGCCACGGCACGCCGACCCTGGCCCGGAACTGGGCGAGGACCAGCCCGAAGAAGCCGCAGGCCGCGACCACCAGGACGATTCCGGGGGTCACCCGGGCCGGGCCGTCGTCGTACGGGCCCAGTCCGACCGACTCCACGATCAGGGCCGCGGCGGCGGTCGCGTACAGACCCAGCAGGCTGGCCGGGCGCAGCAGCAGGCCGCCCGCGACGATCGGCAGGACGAGCGCGGCCGGTGAGCACCACATCGGATAGAACAGCGTGGCGCAGGTGATGGCGGGAATGGTGATCAGCAGGCCGACCAGCGCGATCCAGTCCGAGCCGTCGCCGCGGAAGTAGTCGACACCGGATTTGCGCAGCGCGATGCGTGCCCGGTGCGCCGATTTCCGCAATCGGGCCGGGTACGAGTCTGCTCCTGCGCGACGGGCCATTGCCCGGACCCTATCTACCCGGCCGCCCGAGGTGCAGGGGGACCCCGTGACAATGCGTTCGAAATCGGGTCGCCCCGCTGCCGCGTGCCCTGGTAGGCATGGCCCATGACTAGTGAGCTTCGCGTACTGCGTCCGTCCGAATGGAACCAATGGTTCGAGTGTCTGGAGCTGGCGTTCGGCGGTGTCGCGGAGCCTCCGGAGGAGCGCGAACTGTTCGAGCAGCTGACCGAGCACGAGCGCTCGCTCGGGATCTGGGACGACGGCGAGGTCGTCGGCACGGCGGGGGCGTTCAGCTTCCGGGTCGCGGTGCCGGGCGGTGCGCTGGTGCCCGCCGCCGCGATCACGATGGTGAGTGTCGCCTCCACGCACCGCAGGCGCGGGCTGCTGACCTCGATGATGCGCCGGCAGCTGGACGACATCCGTGCGCTGGGCGAGCCGATCGCCATCCTGACCGCGTCGGAGCCGGCGATCTACGGCCGCTTCGGGTACGGCGCGGCCTCGCGGCAGATGTCCTTGACGATCGAGAAGGACCGGGTCCGGCTGACGGTGCCGCCGGGCACGGACGAGGTGCGGCTGCGCCGCGCGAAGCCGGACGAGGCGATGGCCGCGTGCGAGGGCGTGTACGCGCGGTTGGTGTCCGGCCGTCCCGGGACGCCCGCCCATGCGCCCGGCTGGGAGCGCAAGGCCATGGTCGACCCGGTCTCCTCCCGGCAGGGGGCTTCGGCGCAGCAGTGCGTGCTGGCGGAGCGGGACGGGGAGATCGTCGGCTGTGTGACGTACTCCATCAATCCGGAGTGGGAGCCGGCCGGCCCCAAGGGCATCGTCCGGATCAACGATCTGGCCGCGCTGGACCCGGCGGCGTACGCGGCGCTGTGGCGGTTCGTCTTCGAGATCGACCTGATGAAGACGGTCGAGGCGCGGAACCGGCCGGTCGACGACGCGGTGCTGCACCTGGTGTCGGACGTGCGGCGGTGCAACATCCGGGTCCGTGATTCGCTCCATGTGCGTCTGGTGGAGCTGGGGGCGGCCCTGGAGGCCCGGACGTACCGGGGCCCGCTGGACGTGGTGTTCGACGTGGAGGACGCGTTCTGCCCCTGGAACGCGGGGCGTTGGCGGCTCACGGCCGATGCGAAGGGCGTCGCGTCGTGCCGGCGCACCGATGACCCGGCCGATCTCGCGCTCTCGGTACGGGAGTTGGGCTCGGCGTATCTGGGCGGCGAGTCGCTGAGTTCGCTGGGGCTGGCCGGGCGGGTGCGGGAACTGCGGGCGGGCGCGCTGGCGGAGGCGTCGTCGGCGTTCTCCTCGGACACGGCCCCATGGCTGCCCCGGGGGTTCTAGGACATTCCTAAGACCGACCGGCAATTGGGGGGTGGGAGAAGGAGCGGGGCTGGGTGCGTGCAGCTGCAAGGCGGAGGATTGAGGCAACGCGGAGCGTTGTTGATTGACGACAACGCGGCAGATGCGCGCACCCAGCCCCGCGACGCCGCCCCCAAATGCCGGTCGGTCTAAGCCTTCTGGCACCCCGGGCACCAGAAGAGATTGCGGGCGGCGAGATCGGCGGTGCGGATCTCGCCGCCACAGATGTGGCAGGCCTGACGGGCCCGGCGGTACACGTACACCTCGCCGCCGTGGTCGTCGACGCGTGGCGGGCGTCCCATCGCCTCCGGCAGGTGCTCGGGGCGGACCGTGTCGATCCTGTTGTTCCGTACGCCCTCGCGCATCAGCACCACCAGGTCCGCCCAGATGGCGTCCCACTCCGCGCGCATGAGATCCCTGCCGAGGCGGTACGGGTCGATCCCGTGCCGGAACAGCACCTCGGCTCGGTAGACGTTGCCGACCCCCGCGATGACCTTCTGGTCCATCAGCAGGGCCGCGACGGTGATCCGGCTGCGCGAGATCCGCAGCCAGGCCCGCTCGCCGTCCTCGTCGCTCCGCAGCGGGTCCGGTCCGAGGCGGTCGTGTATCGCGCCCTTCTCCGGATCGGTGATCAGCGCGCAGGCCGTCGGACCGCGCAGATCCGCGTGGTGCTCCTCGTTCAGCAGGCGCAGCCGGACCGTGTCGGTGGGCGGCGGGGCCGGGACCGTACCGAATCCGAGCTTGCCGAACAGGCCCAGGTGGATGTGGACCCAGCCGGTGCCCTCGAAGCCGAGGAAGAGGTGCTTGCCGTGGGCGTCGACCCCGGTGAGGGGCCGGCCGTCGAGCAGCGCGGCGCCTTCGGAGAACTTGCCCTGCGGGCTGCTCACCCGCACCGGACGCCCGGCGAACCTGTCCCGGTGGTCCGCCGCGAGGCGGTGGATGGTGTGTCCCTCGGGCACGGCGACGGCTCTCCTCGGTGACGTGGCGGCGCGGCGACGGGGCGGCGCGGAGAAATGGCTGTGCCGCCGGGGACGCCGGCGGCACAGAGGTGGGGTCGGTCAGCCCTGCTGCGGGTGGTGGGCCGGGATCGGGGGGAGCTCGCCGGTCGTCTCGTACGCCGTCAGCATCTCGATGCGGCGGGTGTGACGCTCCTCGTCGGAGTACGGGGTGGCGAGGAAGATCTCGACGAACTTGGTGGACTCCTCCACCGAGTGCATCCGGCCGCCGATGGCGACCACGTTGGCGTTGTTGTGCTCGCGGCCCAGCGCGGCGGTCTGCTCGCTCCAGGCCAGTGCGGCGCGGACGCCCTTGACCTTGTTGGCGGCGATCTGCTCGCCGTTGCCGGAGCCGCCGATCACGATGCCGAGGCTGTCCGGGTCCGCGGCCGTCCGCTCGGCGGCACGCAGGCAGAACGGCGGGTAGTCGTCCTGGGCGTCGTAGATGTGGGGGCCGCAGTCGACGGCCTCGTGGCCATGGGCCGTGAGCCACTCGACGAGGTGGTTCTTGAGTTCGTAGCCGGCATGGTCCGAGCCGAGGTACACGCGCATGTTCCGAGTGTGGCACGTGCGACGCGAGGTAGCCGCCATCGGGGTCAGAACGCCGCGGCCGGTCCGTCGGGTGCACGGGACGGACCTCGTGCGATCGCAGCGTACGGGCCCCATGTGAGCAAGGCCACCCTGGCAACGATTCGGTCAAAAATCCGGAGGAAAGGGTTCCGCTTTTCTGGTTCGCCGGGCTTCAATGCATCACTCGCTGCCGCACCCCACTGCGGCGGCCGGACACGCATCGCGTGATCCGAGAACGTAAGGATTCGCTCCATGACGTCGCAGACGACTACGGCCGGGCCGGGCCACCAGCCCGGCAAGCCGGACCGGTCGAACGAACCGGACACCCCGGAAACCCCCCACTCCCCGGATTCCGCGGACGGACTCCAGGCGGGACTCAAGAACCGCCATCTCTCGATGATCGCCATCGGCGGGGTGATCGGCGCGGGCCTCTTCGTGGGCTCCGGCGCCGGCATCGCCGCCGCAGGACCGGCCATCCTGGTGTCGTACGCCCTGGTCGGCATGATGGTCGTCTTCGTGATGCGGATGCTCGGCGAGATGGCCGCGGCCCGCCCCAGCTCGGGCTCCTTCTCCACCTACGCCGACCAGGCGCTGGGCCGCTGGGCCGGTTTCTCGATCGGCTGGCTGTACTGGTTCTTCTGGGTCGTGGTGCTCGCCGTCGAAGCCACGGCGGGTGCCGCGATCCTGGAGGGCTGGGTGCCGGGCGTCCCGCAGTGGGCATGGGCGCTGATCATCATGGTCGTACTGACCGCGACGAACCTGGCCTCCGTCGGGTCGTACGGCGAGTTCGAATTCTGGTTCGCCGGGATCAAGGTCGTGGCGATCGGTGCGTTCCTGGTCGTCGGCCTGCTCGCCATCTTCGGGTTGCTGCCCGGCTCGGACAACCCCGCCCCGGGGCTCTCCCACCTCACCGACACCGGCGGGTTCTTCCCCAAGGGGCCGGGCGCGATCCTCACCGGTGTGCTGATGGTCGTCTTCTCCTTCATGGGCAGCGAGATCGTCACCCTGGCCGCCGGCGAGTCCGAGAACCCGCAGCGCGCCGTCCAGAAGGCCACCAACAGCGTGATCTGGCGGATCGCCGTCTTCTACCTGGGCTCGATCTTCGTCGTGCTCGCCCTGGTGCCGTGGAACGACCCCTCGATCGTGAAGGACGGCAGCTATGTAGCCGCGCTCAACTCCATCGGCATCCCGTATGCCGGGGAGGTGATGAACGTCATCGTCCTCACCGCCGTGCTGTCCTGCCTCAACTCAGCCCTCTACACCGCCTCGCGGATGGCCTTCTCCCTCGGCAGGCGGGGGGACGCGCCGAAGGCGTTCGCCCGGGTGAACAAGCGGGGTGTGCCGCAGACCGCCATCCTGGCCTCGGTGGTCTTCGGCTTCGTCGCCGTGTTCTTCAACTACCAGTGGCCCGACACCGTCTTCCAGTTCCTGCTGAACTCCTCCGGTGCGGTCGCCCTGTTCGTCTGGCTGGTCATCTGCTTCAGCCAGCTGCGGATGCGCGGCATGATCCTGCGCGAGTCGCCGGAGAAGCTGGTCGTACGGATGTGGCTCTTCCCGTATCTGACCTGGGCGACGATCGCGATGATCTCCTTCGTCCTGGTCTACATGCTGACCGACGACAGCGGACGTGAGCAGGTGCTGCTCTCGCTGCTGGTCGCGGCGTTCGTGGTGACCGTCTCGCTGGTCCGCGAGGCCAGGAACCGCAGGAACCGCACGGAGGCGGAAACCCCCGCCCGTACCTGACGGCCGCTGTCGGGCTCAGCGGAAAGGCTCTCCGGTCGCTCCCTCGCAACACCACCGAGCGAGCGACCGGAGAGCCTTTTTCCGTGACCGCCGCCCCACCGGTTTCCGGACCGGTTTCGCGATCCGGCCCGGCCCCGCCGCCGGGCCTCCCACGCCGAGGACGTACGCACCGCCGGTGGGCGGCGCCGCCGCGCACGGGCTCCCGGTCCGCTTCCGCGCCACCGGCCACGGGCCGTCCGGGGCTGTCCGGGGCCGCCCAGCGGGTCCTGATCAGCACCCGCCGTGGCCGAGGTGCCGTTTCGGCCGCCCAGGGCCGTTCGCCGAACCTCTCCTTCGGCGGCGGGGACCGGACCGAGGGCTTCCATGGCACGCGGACACGAAACACGGCACGCGGACACGGAAAGAGGCTCGCCGGTCTGTGTCGCGTCACGACCCGGCGAGCCTCTTCGGGAGGGAGTTACGGCATCAGCCCCGGCGGCCGACAAGCTTCCAGGCCGCGGGCAGCACGCCCATGGCCAGCGCCGCCTTCAGCGCGTCGCCGAGCAGGAACGGCACCAGGCCGGCCGCGATCGCGGCGCTCGCCGACATGCCGGTGGCCAGCGCCAGGTACGGGACGCCGACGGCGTAGATGATCGCGGAGCCCAGCACCATCGTGCCCGCGGTGCGCAGCACGGAGCGGTCGCCGCCGCGGCGGGCGAGGCCGCCGACCACGGAGGCGGCGAGCATCATGCCGAGGACGTAGCCGAACGAGGGGAAGCCCATGCCGGAGGTGCCCTCGGAGAACCACGGCATGCCCGCCATGCCCGCCAGCGCGTACACCGCGAGGGAGAGGAAGCCGCGGCGGGCGCCGAGCGCGGTGCCGACGAGGAGCGCGGCGAAGGTCTGGCCGGTGACCGGGACCGGGGAGCCGGGGACCGGCACGGCGATCTGGGCGGCGATGCCGGTGAGCGCGGCGCCACCGAGGACCAGGGCCGTGTCGACGGCGTAACGGTGCCTGGCGGCGGGCAGCAGGTCGGCGAGGACCGCTCCGGTGCGGGCAGGGGCGGCGGCAGCAGTGCTCATCGGGACTCCGCGGGGGTGAGGGCAGGTGGGGACAGACTGAGCCCGACGTTAGCCCACGTGTTAACGCTCGATCACCATCAGTGGCCCACAAAGCGGCGACCGAGGCCTTGGTGGGGTTCACACAAAGGGCCGTTCGCAATCATGCGGCGGCGTGATGCTCGTCACTGAGGCGGGGGCGGAGCTGCTCGGATTCGGCGAGGAGCGGTCACCGCGAGGGGACTGTAGGTTCCTGCCAATTCCACGTCGGCTCCGGCCCGGGTCGGCCGACGGCCGGCCGGGCGCCGGGCCGACCGCGGACGGGGCGGCCGTCTGCTTGTGTCCAGGTGCGCACCTTGTGTGAGCATCGTGCCCGTATGACGGACACCGGTTCCCCGTCGGCGGTGTGCATGCCCAGACTGTCGGCGCACCTCCCCCCACGTCTCACCTATCGAACAGAGCTTGTCCATGTCTCGGAATTCCGCGTCTCCCCCCACCGGTTCCCCGGCCGTCGTCTCCGACGCCGGGGCCGATTCGGCCCTCACTCACGGGCTCAAGCAGCGCCATCTGTCGATGATCGCCCTCGGCGGTGTCATCGGCGCCGGACTCTTCGTCGGCTCGGGTGCGGGCATCGCCGCGGCGGGCCCGTCGATCATCATCGCGTACGCCGTCTCCGGGCTGCTGGTCATGCTCGTGATGCGCATGCTAGGCGAGATGTCGGCCGCGAACCCGGACTCCGGTTCCTTCTCCGTGCACGCGGAGCGGGCGATCGGGCCGTGGGCGGGGTTCACCGTGGGCTGGGCGTTCTGGGTACTGCTCTGTGTCGCCGTCGGCCTGGAGGGCATCGGCGCCGCGAAGATCGTCACCGGCTGGCTGCCCGGTACCCCGGAGTGGGCCTGGGTCGCGCTCTTCATGGTGGTCTTCCTGGGCACCAACCTGGCCTCGGTGAAGAAGTTCGGCGAGTTCGAATTCTGGTTCGCCACCCTCAAGGTCGTGGCGATCACGCTCTTCCTGGTCCTGGGCGTGCTGGCGATCCTGGGGCTGCTGCCGGGCACGGACGCCCCCGGCACCGCCAACCTCAGGGGTGAGGGCGGCTTCATGCCGAACGGCACCGAGGGCCTGGTGATCGGGCTGCTCGCCTCCGTCTTCGCGTACGGCGGTCTGGAGACCGTCACCATCGCCGCGGCCGAGTCCGAGGACCCGGTACGCGGTGTCGCCAAGGCCGTGCGCACGGCGATGTGGCGGATCGCGCTCTTCTACGTCGGCTCGATGGCGGTCGTCGTCACGCTCGTCCCGTGGGACGACCCGAAGGTCGTGGAGGTCGGGCCGTTCTACGCGGCCCTGGACCACCTCGGGATCAGCGGTGCGGCCGAGATCATGAACGTGGTCATCCTGGTCGCGCTGCTCTCCGCGATGAACGCCAACATATACGGCGCGTCCCGGATGGCCTGCTCGCTGGTCGCCCGCGGCCAGGGACCGGCGCGGCTCGGCCGGATCTCCGCGGGGGTCCCGCGCACCGCGGTGCTGGTCTCGTCCGTGTTCGGCTTCCTGTGCGTGCTGCTCAGCTACTGGCGCCCCGACGACGTGTTCCCGTGGCTGCTCAACATGACCGGCGCGGTGATCCTGGTCGTCTGGATCTTCATCGCCGTCTCCCAGCTGATCCTGCGCGACCGGATGGAGCGCGAGTCCCCGGAGAAGCTGGTCGTACGGATGTGGCTCTTCCCGGTCCTGACCGTGGTCGCGCTCCTGGCGATGGCCGGCGTCTTCGTCCTGATGCTGCGCCAGCCGGACACCCGCGACCAGCTGATGGCGTCCGGTGCCCTGACCCTCGTACTGGCCGTCATCGGTCTCGTACGGCAGCGGCGGGCGGCGGCCGTCGAGGGCTGACGCCCGGCACCCGGGGCACGTCGAGGTCGGCGCAGGGCACGTTGAGGGAGAGCAGCGCACCGCCCTGCTCCCCGATCCGCACCTCGCTCACCGCCGTGTTCCGCAGCTGCGGGAAGACCCGGCGGTAGGAGCCCAGCGGAATCGACAGCAGTTCGCACAGCACCAGCCGCAGCAGGGTGTTGTGCGCGACGACGAGCACCCGCTGCCCCGGATGCCCGTCCGCGATCCGGTGCAGCGCCGCCGTCCCCCGGGCCGCCGCGGCCCGGGGGTCCTCGGCCCCGGGAAAGGGGTGGGCCACCGGGTCGGCACGGTACTCCCGGGCCCGCTCCGGCTGCTCGGCCGCGAACTCCGCCAGGGTGCGCCCCTCCACCTCGCCGAAGTCGCATTCGCGCAGCTCGTGTTCGCGCCGTGGGGTGATGCCGAGCGCCTCGCACGCGGGTCGCGCGGTCTCGATCGCGCGACTGACCGTGGAGGTCCAGACCGCGTCGACCTCGCTCCGGGCGGCCCACTCGCCCAGCTGCCGGGCCTGGCGGCGGCCCTCGTCGGTGAGGGCGATGTCGCTGACCCCGGCGTAGCGGTTCTCCGCGTGCCAGACGGTCTGACCGTGGCGGGCGAGCAGCAGGGTGGCCTGGCTCCTGGTCATGGCTTCTCCGTTCGGGTTCGGGCTCGGGGTCCGGGTCGTCACAGCTGCTCCGTCCGGGTGCGGGCGTGGGCGGCGACCGGGCCCGGGAGCCAGCCGCGGCGCTCGAGTTCGTCCACCAGCGTGAGGTACGGCTCGGTGTACCACGCCGTACGCGCCGGGTGCGGGCGCAGCACGTGCCGCAGCCGCACCATCCGGCCCGCGGCCCGTTGCAGGGTCTGCGCCTCCCCCGCCCCGTAGGCGGCGAGGACGGCCATGCCGAGCGCGGGCTCGCTGTACTGCGGGATGTATACGGGCCGACCCAGGATGTCGGCGCGCAGCCGGCTCCAGTAACCGCTGCGGACCGCGCCGCCGGTGAAGGTGAGCCGGCCGTGCGGCCGGGCACCGAGCAGGTCGAGGTAGTCGAGGCAGAGCCGTTCGACGAGGCCCACCCCGGTCAGCAGGGCCAGCCAGTGCTCGGCGTCGGAGGCGGGCTCGCCGAGCAGGAAGCCGGTGGCCTCCGGCGCCACGAAGGGGAACCGCTCCCCGGTCGCCACCAGCGGATACGCCACCGCCCGCGCCGGTTCACGGTCGCGGGCCAGTGCGTCCATGCGGGCCGGGTCCACGGCCGGGAAGGCGGCGGCCAGCACCCCGCCACCGACTCCGGAGGCCCCGCCCGGCAGCCAGCTCCCGTCCGGCGCCCGGTGGTTGTAGACGACCCCGGCCGGGTCCTCGACCGGTGACGAGGTGACTCCCTTGAGGACCAGCGTCGTGCCGAGCACCGAATTCCAGGAGCCGACGGTGAGCGAACCGGAGGCGAGCTGCGCCGCGCACCCGTCCGTCATCCCCGCCACGATGGCGGTGCCCGCCGGAATCCCGGTCTCCTCGGCCGCCGCCCGCCCCACCTCCCCGATCCGCGTCCCCGGCCGCACCACCTCCGGGAACAGTCCGTCGGGCAGGCCCAGCTTCCCGAACCTCCGTCGCGGCCACTCGCCCCGCTCCAGGTCGTAGCCGGTCTTCAGGGCATGGCTGGAATCGGTGGGCAGCGGCGTCCCGGCGAGCCGCGCCAGGACCAGATCGGCCTGGTGCATCACCCGTACGGCTCCGTCCGCCCCTCCCCCGTGCTCCCGCAGCAGCCACATCGCCTTGGGCAGGGCCCAGCTCGGCGGGGCCCCCGCCCTGGCCGCCTCCGCCACGGCCCGCCCGTCGTCGTACATCACCCCGGGGGTCAGCGGCCGGCCCTCCCGGTCGCCGAGCAGCACGGTGCCGGAGGTGGCGCAGACGGCGAGCGCCCGCGGGGCGGGGCAGTCGCGCAGCGCCTGCCGGGCGGCCGCGCACACGGCCGTCCACCAGTCGAGGGGCCGCTGCTCGTGCCGTACGCCGTCACGTCTGCCCGTGAGCGGTGCCGAGCCGCTGCCGAGGATCTCGCCACTGTCTCCTGCCACCACCGCCCGGACGCTCTGCGTGCCGAGATCGATGCCCATCCACATATCGGTCCCCTCTGTGAACTTCTCACTCTGCACCGAGAATTTCCGTTGCGCGAGGGATTGACGGTCAACTTCCGTTGTTCCAAGCTCTGTTAACCAGTCGATTCAACGTGTGAACGGGCCCCCCACCCATCTCCGGCCGGACCGTGGAGGTCACGGATGGACATGCACGCGCACGACCGGCGGCGATTCCTCGCCATCGGCGCGGCCACGGCCGCGTCCGCCACCGGGCTGCTGACCGCCTGCGGCGCGGGCTTCGGCGGCGACAAGGCCGGGAACGACGGCTCCGCGGCCGACGACGTCACAGGCCCCTTCGACTGGAAGCGGGCCAAGGGCAGGACGGTCAAGGCGCTGCTGAACAAGCATCCGTACACCGACGCGCTGATCGCCGACCTGAAGGCGTTCACCGAGAAGACCGGGATCAGGGTCGAGTACGACGTCTTCCCCGAGGACAACTACTTCGACAAGCTCACCGTCGACCTCTCCAGCGGGCGCGCCTCCTACGACGTGTTCATGCTCGGCGCGTACATGGTGTGGCAGTACGGACCGCCGGGCTGGCTGGAGGACCTCGGCCCGTGGATGCGCAATTCCTCGGCCACCGGGGCCGAATGGGACCAGGAGGACTTCTTCCCCAACCTCCTCTCGGCCGACCAGTGGTCGCTGAAGGCGGGCGCGCCGCTCGGGCGGGGCGGGCAGTACGCGCTGCCGTGGGGCTGGGAGACCAATGTCGTCGCGTACAACGCCGAGGTGTTCAAGAAGCTCGGCCTGAAGCCCGCCGAGACCTTCGACGAGCTGCGCGAGGTCGCCGGGGCGATCACCCGCCGGGCGCCGGGGGCGGGCTTCGACGGGATGTACGGGGTCGCGGTGCGCGGCTCGCGCAGCTGGGCGACGATCCACCCGGGCTTCATGACGATGTACGCCCGCAACGGCCTGAAGGACTTCACCGTCGAGGGCGGGACGGTGAAGCCCGCGATGAACTCCCCTGAGGCGATCGCGTTCACCCGGGACTGGGCGGAGATGGTCAGGAAGGGCGGGCCGCCGTCCTGGACCTCGTACACCTGGTACCAGTGCTCCAGCGACCTCGGGGCGAAGAAGGCGGGAATGCTGTTCGACGCGGACACCGCCGCCTACTTCCAGGCGGTGAAGGGGGCTTCTCCCGCCTCCGGGAAGATCGCCTTCCACCCCGGGCCGAAGGGCCCCGGCGGCTCGCTCGCCACCAACATGTGGATCTGGTCGCTCGGCATGAACGCCAGGAGCCGCAACAAGTCCGCCGCCTGGCTGTTCCTCCAGTGGGCGACCGGCAAGGAGCATCTGCGCAAGGGCGCGATCGAGCACAACCACATCGACCCGGTACGCAAGTCGGTCGGCCAGGACGCGGCATACAAGGACAAGATGGGGGCCATCCCCGGTTTCATCGAGACCTTCGAGACGGTCGTCGACCAGACGCGGATCCAGTTCACCCCGCAGGAGCAGTTCTTCGACGCGACGACCTCCTGGGCCGCCGCGCTCCAGGAGATCTACGGCGGGAAGAACGCCTCGTCGGTGCTGAACGGCCTGGCCGGCGATCTGGCGTCGAAGGTCGGCTGACCGGTGCCGGGACGCACGGCCTCCGCTCCGGCGGCCGACCACGAGGCGGCCGCCGGGACGGAGGAGGCCGGGAAGCGGGCGGTACGGGCGGTGCCTGCCTGGCGCCGCTCGCTGCGGCCGTATCTGCTGATCGTGCCCGCGCTGCTGCTGACGGGCGGCATCCTCTACCCGTTCGGCCTCGGCCTCTACTACACGGTGTTCGACTTCGCGGCGAGCAAGCCGCAGCCGGACCTGGTGGGCCTCGGGAACTACCGGCGGATCTTCACCCAGCCGGCGTTCTGGGACTCGGCGCGGGTGACGGTGGCGTACGCGGTCGGCGCGGCGGCGGCCGAGACGGTGCTCGGGGTGGCCGTGGCGCTGCTGCTGCACCGGTCGAGCCGGGTCGGGCGGGTGCTGGAGAAGATCCTGATCCTGCCGCTGATGATCGCGCCGGTGATCGCCGCGATCATGTGGAAACTGATGCTCCAGCCCTCGGTCGGGGTCATCAACCATCTCCTGGAGCCGCTGGGCCTCGGCGGGGTGCAGTGGACGGACACCCCGACGGGCGCGCTGCTCTCGTCGATCGCGGTGGACGTGTGGGTCTACACCCCGTTCGTCGCGATCCTCGCGCTGGCCGGTCTGCGCTCGCTGCCCGCCTCGCCGTTCGAGGCGGCGGCGGTCGACGGGGCGGGCTGGTGGTTCACCTTCCGGCGCCTGACCCTGCCGATGCTCTGGCCGTACGTCCTGGTCGCCGTGATCTTCCGGTTCATGGACTCGCTGAAGGTCTTCGACATCATCTACGCGCTGACCGAGGGCGGCCCCGGCGACTCGACGATGGTGCTCCAGATCCGGGCCTATCTGGAGGCGATCCGCTTCCAGCGCTACTCCTTCGGGATCAGCTACATGATCGTGCTGTGGGCCGTGGTCTACCTGGTCACGATGGTGCTGGTGCGCTATCTGGGCCGGATCCAGAACCGGGCGGCGGAGGTGGAGCGATGAGGCACAGGCTGCTCTCCGTCGCCGCCGACCTGGCGCTGATCGCCTACTTCGTCTTCGCGCTGTTCCCGGTCGTCTGGATGGTGGTCCTGTCGCTGAAGCCGGCGAACGAGCTGTTCAGCACGTACTTCTCGTTCACCCCGACCCTCGACTCGTACCGCACGGTGCTGGGCGCGGGGGACGACCAGGGCGTGCCGTTCCTCCGGTTCTTCGTGAACAGCCTCGTCGTGTCGCTGGGCGCGGTCGCGCTGTCGCTGGTGATCGGGCTGCCCGCCGCGTACGCCGCCGCGCGGTGGCGGTTCCGCGGCTCGGAGAACCTGATGTTCACCCTGCTCTCGTTCCGCTTCGCCCCCGAACTCACCGTGATCATCCCGCTGTTCGTGCTCTACCAGCAGCTCGGGCTCTTCGACAGCTACGTCGGCATGGTGTGGGTGCTGCAACTGGTGACGCTCCCGCTGATCGTCTGGATCATGCGGTCGTACTTCTCCGACCTCTCCCCCGAGCTGGAACAGGCGGCGCTGCTGGACGGCTACACCCGCAAGCAGGCGTTCTTCAAAGTGGCGCTGCCGCTGGTGAAACCGGGGATCGCGGCCGTCTCGCTGCTGGCGTTCATCTTCGCGTGGAACAACTTCGTCTTCCCGCTGATCCTCACCTCGTCGAACGCGCAGACGGTGACGGTCGGCGCGCTGTCCTTCCTCGGCGGCGACCGGCCCAAGTACAACCTGACGGCCGCGGCGGCGCTGGTCTCGGTCATCCCGCCGCTGCTGCTGGCGCTCACCATCCAGCGGTATCTGGTGCGCGGCCTGTCGTTCGGGGCGGTGAAGTCATGACCGGCCCGGCGGCCGTCGCGCTGCGCGGGGTCAGCAAGCGGTACGGGAAGAACACCGCGCTCGACGGCCTGGACCTGGAGGTGGCGGAGGGCGAGTTCTTCTGTCTGCTCGGCCCGTCCGGCGCCGGGAAGACCACGACGCTCAAGACGATCGCGGGCCTGGAGCAGCCGCAGGCCGGGACGGTCGAGCTGGGCGGGGCGGACATGGCGGGCGTGGAGCCCTACGACCGGGGCGTGGCGATGTGCTTCGAGTCGTACGCGCTCTACCCGCACCGCACCGCGTACGACAATCTCGCTTCCCCGCTCCGCTCGCCGCGCCACCGCCTCCCCGCGCACGAGGCGCACGAGCGGATCGGGGAGATCGCCGAACTCCTCGGCATCGGCGCCCTGCTGGACCGCCAGGTGGGCCGGCTCTCCAACGGCCAGCGGCAGCGGGTGGCGCTCGGCCGGGTGCTGGTGCGGCCGGCCAGGGCGTTCCTGCTGGACGAGCCGCTGTCGCACCTGGACGCGAAGCTGCGGCAGGCGATGCGGGCGGAGCTTCGGGCGATCGGCGCGGTGCGGCGCACCACCACCCTGTACGTCACCCACGACTCGGTGGAGGCGCTGGCGCTCGGCGACCGGATCGGGGTGATCAGGGACGGCCGCATGGTGCAGACCGGCACCCGCGAGGAGCTGTGGCACCGCCCGTACGACACCTTCGTCGCCCGGTCCTTCGGCCGGCCGCGGATCAATCTGCTGCCCGGGACGGTGACGCCCGAGGGGCACTTCCTGTCGCCGGACGGGGCGTACGAGCTGCCGCTGGCGGTGCCCGCACCGCCCGGCACCGCCGTCCAACTGGGCGTACGGCCCCGGGACATCGGACTCCGCGGACCGGCGGGGACCGGCGGCGGGGGCCGGGTCCTGGAGCTGACCGGCACCGTCCATGTCACCGAACTGCTGGGCCGGGCCACCGAGGTCACCGTCCGGATCGGCGGGCAGCGGCTGTCGCTGGTCGTCCCGCGCGCCGAGGCGGCCGGCCTGAGCCCCGACCATCCGGTACGGCTCTCCGTGGCGCCTGAGAGTCTGCTGCTGTTCGAGGCCGACCGGCCGGCACGTCCAGGACGAAGGATCAGCACGTGAGCAACGTTCCGCAGCGGGGTCCCGCCCCGCGTCAGGCATCCATAGCCGAGTACGTCCTCGCCCAGGGCGAGGTGAGCGCCGCCGAACTGGCGGAGCGTTTCGACGTCAGCCTGATGACCATCCACCGCGATCTGGACGAGCTGGAACGGCAGGGCATCGTACGCAAGTTCCGTGGCGGCGTCACCGCCCAGCCGTCCGGGGTCTTCGAGTCGAACGTCTCCTACCGGCTGAAGACGATGCGGGCCGAGAAGGCCGCCGTCGCCGAACGGGCCCTGAAACTCATAGAACCCGGCATGGCGGTGATGCTCGACGACTCGACGTCCACGCTGGAGATAGCGCGCAGGCTGCGCTCCATCACTCCGCTGACCGTCGTCACCAACTTCCTGGAGGCGATCAATCTGCTGTCGCAGGAGCGCGGCATCCATCTGATGGGCCTCGGCGGGGACTTCGACCCGCTGCACTCCTCGTTCCTCGGTGTCTCGTGCGTGGAGGCGGTGCAGTCGCTCCAGGTCGACATCTGTTTCACCTCCACCTCCGCCGCGTCCGGCGGCTTCGCCTACCACCAGGAGCAGCACATCATCTCCGTGAAGCGGGCGATGCTCGACTCGGCGAGCCGCAATGTGCTGCTGCTCGACCACTCGAAGCTGGGCCGGGTCGCCCTGCACCGGCTCGCCCCGCTCTCCCGCTTCGATCTGCTGCTGGTCGACGACGGGGCGTCCCCGCAGGCACTGCGCGAGCTGGACGAGCACAAGGTGCCCTACGTGGTCTGCTCCACGGGGCGGGGCTCCGGGGCGGAGGACCGCGATGACGGGTGAGCGCGATGACGGGTGAGCGCGAGGCGGCGGTGACGGATGACTGAACTGGCCCTGCGCGCCCTGCGCAAGACCTACACCGGGCGGGGCCGGGCCGCCGTCGAGGCCGTCCGGTCCATCGACGTCGAGCTGCGCTCCGGCGAGCTGCTGGGGCTGCTCGGCCCGTCCGGCTGCGGCAAGTCCACGACCCTGCGGATGATCGCGGGACTGGAGACGGTCACCGGCGGCGACATCCTCATCGGCGGCTCGTCGGTGGTCGGCCTCCCGGCCCGGCAGCGCAACATCGGGGTGGCGTTCGAGAACTACGCGCTCTACCCGCCGCTGACGGTCGCGGAGAACCTCGGTTTCGGGCTCGCCGCCCGCGGCGGCTGCGGGCGGGCCGAGATCCGCCGCCGGGTCACCGAAATGGCCGAACGCATCGGGATCACCGAGCTCCTGGACGCCCGCCCGGCCGGACTCTCCAGCGGCCAGAAGCAGCGGGTCGCGTTGGCCCGCGCGCTGATCCGGGTCCCTGACGTCCTCCTCCTGGACGAACCGCTCTCCCATCTCGACGCCGCCCAACGGGACACCACGCGGCGGGAGTTGAAGCGCATCCAGCGTGACAGCGGCCACACCACGATCCTGGTCACGCACGACCAGGAGGAGGCGCTGTCGCTCGCCGACCGGATCGCGGTGATGCGGGACGGCGAGATCCAGCAGCTCGGCACGCCCGAGGAGATCTACGACTGCCCGGCGAATCTGTTCGTCGCCGACTTCGTCGGGGAACCGGCGGTCAATCTGCTGCCGGGCACCGCCGACGGAGCGGGCGGGGTGCGCCTCTCGGACTCCGTGCGCGTCCCCGTACCGCACCGGATCGCGGCGGGACGCGCGGTGGTGCTCGGCATCCGCCCGGAGGACCTCTGCCTGGACGACACTGGTGCACGGGCCCGGGTCACCGCCCATGAACCCCTGCTGGAATCCGGCATCGCCACGCTGTCGCTCGACGGGGTGGCGAAGCCACTGGTCGTCGTGACCGGTCCGGAGGTACGGCTCGACCGGGACGACACCGTACGCATCACCGCCGATCCACAGCACATCCATGTCTTCGACGCCCAGACAGGAGACGCTCTGCGATGAACCGCCCCGAGACAGTCCACCCGGAGGCAGTCCGCCCCGCGCCCAAAATTCTGCTCGCCGGTGACCACTTCGTCCGCAACTCGCTGCTCGCCGATGCCCTGCACCGGGCGCTCGGCCCGCTCGGCACAAAACCGCGGCTCGGCGAACTCACCCTGCCCTGGCCGCTGGATCCCTTCGGCAAGGTCGCCGAGGTCGACGAGGCGAGCGACGCCGAGGACGCGCTGATCGCCGCCCTGGACGGGGTCGAGGTGTGCGTGACCCAGATGGGCCCGTTCACCGAGCGGGTGCTGGCCGCCGCGCCCGAGCTGCGGCTGATCGTGGTCTGCCGGGGCGGCCCGGTCAATGTGAACGCCGCCGCGGCGCGCGCCCGGGGCGTACGGGTGTGCTTCGCGCCGGGACGCAACGCGGCGGCGACCGCCGAGTTCACCGTCGGGCTGCTCCTCTGTGCCCTGCGCCGCATCCCCGACGCGCACCGCGCCCTCGCCGCCGACGGCCGCTGGGACGCCACCCACTACACGTACGAGAACTGCGGCCTGGAGCTGGAGGACACCCCGGTCGGACTGATCGGCTACGGCGCGGTGGGCAGCCGGGTGGCGCGGGTGCTCTCCGCGTTCGGCGCCGAGGTCGAGGTGTACGACCCGTACGTACGCGGCGACGTCCACGGCATGCGGGCCGGCTCGCTGGAGGCGCTGCTGTCCCGCTCGCGCGTCCTCACCCTGCACGCCCGGCTCACCCCGGAGTCCCGGCATCTCATCGGCGCCCGGGAGCTGGCGCTGCTGCCGCACGGTGCGGTGCTGGTGAACGCGGCCCGGGGCGGGCTGCTGGACACGGACGCACTGTGCGACGCCCTGGACTCGGGGCAGTTGCGGGCCGCGGCGCTCGACACGTACGAGCAGGAGCCGCCCCCGCCCGACTCACGGCTCTTCCGTACCCCGCACCTTCTGATGACCCCGCATGTGGCGGGGGCCAGCCGGGCCGTCGCGGAGAAGGCGGCCCGGATCGCGGCGGCCGAGGTGGCGCGCTACGTACGGGGCGAACCGCTCGCCCACGCGCTGTGAGGGGAGCCGTGACGATGACCGGAGGCACGACGAGGTACATCGGCATCGATGTCGGCACGTCCGTGGTGAAGGCCGCCGCCTTCGACCCGGCCGGCCGCACGCTGGCCGTCGAATCCCGCCCGGTGGGGCTGGCGATCCACGACGGCTCCGTGGAGCAGGACATGGACGAGGTGTTCGGGGCGGTCCGCGAGGTGCTGGACGCGCTCGGCTCCGACGGGGTCGCGTTCGCCGGACTCACCGGCCAGGGCGACGGCGTCTGGCTGGTCGACGCGGCGGGCCGGCCGGTCCGCAAGGCGATCTCCTGGATGGACGGCCGGGCCCATGAACTGGTCGACGCCTGGCTGGCGTCCGGTGTCTTCGAGACCGTCTACCGGCGCACCGGCAGCGCGATGTTCCCGGGCTGTCCGGGCCCGGTGCTGGCCTGGCTCGACCGGCACGAACCGGCCGCGCTCGACGCCGCGACGACCGCCCTGTACTGCAAGGACATGGTGTTCCAGCGGCTGACCGGGGTCCGGGCCACGGATGTCTCCGACGCCTCGATGCCGTTCCTGGACCCGACGACCCGCGCGTACGCCCCCGATGTCCTGGCCGCGCTCGGCCTGGCCCACCGGGCGCCGCTCCTCGCCCCGGTCAGCGACCCGGTCGCGACGGGGGTGCTGCCCTCGGGCTTACGGATCTCCAACGGCCCGTACGACCTGCCGGCCTGCGCGCTCGGCGCGGGTGTCACCCGTCCCGGCGACGGGCTGCTGATCGTCGGCACCTGCCTGGCCGCGCTGGTGGCCACCGAGCGGCTCGACCTGGACGGCGAACCGGCCGGGCTGCACATCTCCACCGACCGTCCCGGCCACTGGCTGCGCGCCATGCCCGCGATGGTCGGCACGGCGGCCCTGGACTGGGTCCTGACCACCACCGGCGTACGCCACGCGGAGGTCGACGTGCTGCTCGCCGCCACCCCGCCCGGCGCGAACGGTGTCCGGGTGCTCCCCTACTTCGCCCCGTCCGGCGAACGCGCCCCGTTCGTCGAGCCGAGGCTGCGCGCCGAGCTGACCGGGGTGTCCCTGGAGACGAGCTCCGCCGATCTGATCCGCGCCGTCTGCGAGGGCATCGGCTTCGCCGCGAGGCACTGCCTGGAGGCCGCGGGCCTCACCGGCACCCTGGCCCTGTGCGGCGGCGGCACCCGCTCCCCCGCCTGGATGCGGCTGTTCGCCGATGTGCTGGGCCGGCCGGTCCGGATCGTGGAGGGCGAGGTCGGGGCGCGGGGCGCGGTGCTCGCGGCGGCCCGGCGCTTCGGGGCGGAGCTGGACGAGGCCGCGTGGACGGCCCCGACCGCGGTCGTCGAGCCGGACCCGACGCGGGCGGCGTACTACGCGAAGGCGTACGAGGACCACCTGAACCGGCTGGATCGAGCCCGTACGCAGGCACGCGCCTGAGCCGCTCTGCTGCTTCTCCCCGGAGTCGCGCGGGTCGGTCGCCTCACGGCGGATGCGGTGACCGCTGTCCGTGTCGACGTCCAACTCGAAATACATCTCCGGCTCGTCCCCGCCCCGGGCGCCCCGGAGACACGTCCTAGGTCAAAGGGCTGATCACCTCCGCACCCCTCCTGCTGTTAGCCTGCTCTTGCATAGAGGTTGCAATAACAACAAGAAAGCAGCTGGAGGGTTCGACCACATGGCCACGTACACGCTTCCGGAACTCCCGTACGACTACGCGGCGCTCGAACCGGTCATCAATCCGCAGATCATCGAGCTCCACCACGACAAGCACCACGCCGCCTATGTGAAGGGTGCGAACGACACCCTGGAGCAGCTGGCGGAGGCGCGCGACAAGGGGACCTGGGGAGCGATCAACGGACTCCAGAAGAACCTCGCGTTCCACCTCTCCGGCCACATCCTGCACTCGATCTACTGGCACAACATGACCGGTGACGGCGGCGGCGAGCCGCTCGCGGCGGACGGTGTCGGTGACCTGGCGGACGCGATCGCCGAGTCGTTCGGCTCCTTCGCCGGTTTCAAGGCCCAGCTGACGAAGGCCGCGGCCACCACGCAGGGCTCCGGCTGGGGCGTCCTGGCGTACGAGCCGGTCAGCGGCAAGCTGATCGTCGAGCAGGTCTACGACCACCAGGGCAATGTCGGCCAGGGTTCCGTCCCGATCCTGGTCTTCGACGCCTGGGAGCACGCCTTCTACCTGCAGTACAAGAACCAGAAGGTCGACTTCATCGACGCAATGTGGGCCGTCGTCAACTGGCAGGACGTGGCGAAGCGTTACGCGGCCGCCAAGGAGCGCGCCGACGTGCTGCTGCTCGCCCCCTGACCGGGCGGCGCATGTACGTCCTGCCTCGTGATCGTCTTCTCAACCTTCACCGGGCAGGCGGATGGAGGGAGGGCCCTCGCCTGGACGTGACAGGTGAGGGCCCTTCTGTCATGTTCGAGGACTCAGAGGGCCGCGACGCGCCCCAGCAGCGTGCTCAGCACCTGCTCCGCATGCGTCCAGAGCACCGCCCCGCCGGCCTCCGGCACCAGGTGCCGGACCGCACCCGGGATACGCGAGGACAGCCGCACTCCCTGGTCGGGCGAGTGACCGGTGTCCTTCTCCCCGTACCAGAGGTCGACGGGTACGGCGATGTCCGACAGCCCGATCCCCCAGCACCCCATGGCCAGCGCGGTGTCCCGGGCATAGCCGGCCGCCCCCTGCGCGAAGGCTTCGTCGAGCGCACGCCGGTAGGCCGCGGCGAACGCGGGCTGTTGGTACACATCGAGGTCGCACTCCGGGCTGCCGGACATGACCATGTCCCACATGCCCTGCGCGGTGAACCCGGCAAAGACCTGCTCGGCGGCGGCCGGATCGGCCACGGCCAGGTCGACGAGGCGCCTCAGCTCCTCCGGAAGCGCGTCGGCGAAGCACGGCTCGGCGACCTCGTCGGCACCGGAGACCACCGCGAGCGCCCGGACCGCTCCCGCAGCGGCGCACGCCAGCGCGAAGGGCGCCCCCTGCGAGTTGCCGACCATCAGGGGCCGCCCCAGACCACGCAGACCGGCGAACGCGCGGACGTCATCGGCGAAGTCACCGAACGTACGCCCCGGCGCGGGCGAGGAGGCGCCCAGACCGGGGCGGTCGACGGAGATCAGCCGCACCCCGAGCCCGTCCAGCACATCGGCACCGAAGCCGAGATGCCTGCTGGTGGCCGCACCGGGCGAGAACAGCACCGGCACCCCGCCCTCCGGCCCCCACTCGGCCCAGCCCAGCAACCGCCCTCCCGGGAGCTGTTCCGTACCGATACGAACAGGTTCAATCACACTCAAAGCCATGCGCCCGATCATGGCCGGATCCGCATCCCACGTCGAAGGGGTTTCCCGCCTGCAGCCGGACGTCGTCCAGGCCGGGCAAGCAGTCCGGAGCGCCGTGGTCGGCCGTCAGTCACTCAGCGATCGCGTCCAGCCCCTTCACCTCTTCGGCGCTCACGACGTCCGCACGGCTGGGCGGCTTCACCCGCACCGGCTCGTCGTAGTCACCGAGTTCGAGCAGCACCGGAGCGTCACCGAGACTGAAGTCAATACCCCTGGGCACGGAACCTCCCTTCTCCGGTACGTGCACCGGCACTTCATCGCCGCCGGAACCATGCGTGAGCTCGAACGCGACAGACGGGCGCCGTTCCGTCATGTGGTGCGGCAGGGGGCAGCTCAGCCGGGCAGCGGGCCGCCGAGGTTCGGCATGGGGACAACCTTGCCGGGGTCCGGAGCCTTCGCCCGCACCGGCTTGCCGTGGTCCGCCAGGTTCATCGTCGCCTTGACGCCCGCCGCTCCCATGGGCCAGTCGAGCCTGGTGCGCACGATCCGCCCGTTCCGGTCGATCCAGGCATCCGCGTACACGGTGATCCCGCCGACCTGTTCCCGCGCGGAGTCGATCTTGGCCCGCATGTCCTTCGCCATCCGCAGCGTGACCGTCTCATAGGGGAGTACCCCGCGGTAGTGGACCGCGGGCGTGCCGTTCACCGTCGCCTCACCGACCTTCGAGATCCGGCGCATCTGCGCCACTTGGCGCAAGACGTGTTCGGGGTCGTTCATCGGCGCCCGCAGCACATAGTGAGCCTCGGCCTTGTCCCGGCGAATCGATCCCCAGGAGCCGTCCATCTCGGCGAATCCGCTCACATAGACGGTGCCTCCGTCGAAGATCTCGTCCATGCCGGGCGATGACTTCCCGGGACTCGCCGCATTCCGGAGGGCAACCGCGAGGCGCCCCTTGGCGCCCGCCCAGTCGAAGTCGCCCTTGATCGAGACGACGTATTCGGTGGTGCCGTCCCCTATCTCGATCTGCTCATCGATCCTGGCACTGCTCTTCTTCGTCGCGGCCACCGCGGCTCGTACCGCTGCCCCGTGGTCCTCCGCCGAGCGGGACGGAGAGTCTTTCCCTGACTTCTCCGCCTCTCGCGCCGATCCCGATCCCGACCCCGATCCCCCGGAACATCCGGCGCACAGCAGTGCTGCGGCGACAACAAGCGGGACGAGGGGACGCTGCATGGTCTCTCCTACAAGGTGATGGCCGGGTGCCGACGCACCGACGCACCGACGCACCGACGCACGTCGAACGCGCGATCGTATCAACCCGGCGTCACGGCATGATCCTCTCGATCCGATGCGAGTTCCCAAAGTGAACTTACCTCGCCCGGAGCGAATGCGATGATGACCGCCATGAGCGCCACGAGCCCGGTCCCCGCCGACCCCACCGTTCTGCACCCGATGCCGGGCCAGCCCCGGGTCGTCCTGCTGAAGCCTCTGGTGAAGTCCGAACTGATCGAGGTCGGGGACTTCACGTACTACGACGACCCCGACGACGCGACCGCGTTCGAGACCCGCAACGTGCTGTACCACTACGGCCCGGAGAAGCTCGTCATAGGAAAGTTCTGCGCGCTCGGGACCGGGGTGCGGTTCATCATGAACGGCGCCAACCACCGGATGGACGGCCCGTCCACCTTCCCGTTCCCCTCGATGGGCGGCTCCTGGACCGACCACTTCGACCTGCTGACCGGGCTGCCCGGCCGGGGCGACACGGTCGTGGGCAACGACGTCTGGTTCGGCTACAACTCCATGGTGATGCCGGGCGTACGGATCGGGCACGGCGCGATCATCGGCGCCGGCTCCGTCGTCACCTCCGACGTACCGGACTACGGCATCGTCGGCGGCAACCCGGCCCGGCTGATCCGCACCCGGTACGACGAGGAGACCGTCGCCCGGCTCCTCGCCGTCGCCTGGTGGGACTGGCCCACCGAGCACCTCACCCGCCACATCCGCACCATCATGTCCGGCAGCGTCGACGCCCTCGAAGCGGCTGCCCCGGAGGGGACACCATGACGATCACCGTCCGCGAACTGGCCTACTACCCGGTCAAGGGCTGCGCCGGGACCACGGTCGACTCCGCACAGGTCCTCGGCACCGGTCTCGAACACGACCGTACGTTCATGGTGGTGGACGCGGCAGACGGCGCCTTCCGCAGCCAGCGCACACACCCCGCGATGGCCGCGATCGGCGTCGAAGTCCTGGACGCGGGCGCGACGTTGGCGCTGAAGGCCGCCGGCCTCGAACCGTTCCATCTGGACGTCGACCCGCACGGCCCGCGCCTCGACGTCAGCATGTTCGACCGCCCGCTCGGCGCGGCCGTCGACCAGGGGGACGCGGTCGCGGAGTGGTTCTCCGACGCGCTCGGTGCGAAGTCCCGCCTGGTACGGGTGGCCCCCGGCTTCGACCGGGACGGCTGGGGCGACACCCCGGGCAAGGTCAACTTCGCCGACGCGCACGCGGTGCTGGTCGCCTCGACGGCTTCCTTGGACGACCTCAACGCCCGCATCACCGCCCGGGGCGACGCGAAACCCGTCCCCATGAACCGCTTCCGCCCCAACATCGTCCTGACCGGCAACGACGAACCCCACTTCGAGGACCGGGTGCGCCGGATGACCATCGGCCGCGTCGAACTCGCCCACTCCGTACGGGCGACCCGGTGCGCCGTCCCCATGGTCGACCAGGCCACCGGCCACCGCGCGGGCCCGGAGCCGATCCGCACCCTGTCGACGTACCGCCGCGAGCCGGAGTACGGGAACAAGGTCAGCTTCGGCGCGAAGAACGCCGTGGTCTGCCAGGGCACGGTGAGCGTCGGGGACGTGGTCGAGGTGACGGAGTGGCTCGGCACGTAAGCACCCCGAACGTCACCGCACCGCGCGACCGAAGTCCTCGAACGGGCACGCACCCTGGGCTGATTTGTCTCGTTCGGATCAGCCGGCGGACCGGAGTCCGGGCGCCGTTCCTGTTCCCTTGTGGGTTACAGCGGATTCGGCCTTCTCGTGCTGGGACGAGTGGGCCACCCGCCCCAGCAGGTAGAGGGGCGAAGAAAGCCAAACGGCGATTTTTGGTTTATCTCTGTAGTCAATCGACATATCAGTCCGTTTGGGTGGCCCCTCGGAGCAGCAAGCTTCCCCTCGCAAGGTTCGAGGTAAGGGGACAGGAAAATGGCTGACTGGAAGAACGTCTCCGGTGGTCTCACTTCGATCTCGGTCGGGTCCAGAACTCATGTCTGGGGTGTGAACTCCCTGGGCCAGATGTACCGGTACACGGGCCACGACTCCAACCCGTGGGTCGGCATCCCCGGCAAGGCCGTCGACATCGGCGTGGCAGCCGACGGCACCGTATGGCACGTCAACTCAGCAGGCGGAATCTACCGGTACACCGGAGACCAGGGCTCCACGGACTGGGTCCCCGTCTCGGGCGGCCTGACCCGCATCTCGGTCGGGTCCAGGACCCACGTCTGGGGCGTGAACTCCCTGGGCCAGATGTACCGGTACACCGGCCACGACTCCAACCCGTGGGTCGGCATCCCCGGCAAGGCCGTCGACATCGGCGTGGCAGCCGACGGCACCGTATGGCACGTCAACTCAGCAGGCGCGATCTACCGGTACACCGGAGACCAGGGCTCCACGGACTGGGTCCCCGTCTCCGGCGGCCTGACCCGCATCTCGGCCGGGTCCAGGACCCACGTCTGGGGCGTGAACTCCCTGGGCCAGATGTACCGGTACACCGGCCACGACTCCAACCCCTGGGTCGGCATCCCCGGCAACGCCGTCGACATCGGCGTAGCAGCCGACGGCACCGTATGGCACGTCAACTCAGCAGGCGGAATCTACCGGTACACCGGAGACCAGCCGAGCTGATCCCGGAAGCCGGCGAAGGTGGGCCCACGCGTGGTGTGCGTGGGCCCACCTTCGTTCCCGCTTGGGTCGCCCGGTGATCCGGTCGGCAATCACGAGCCGAGCGGCCCTTGGACGACATGGGCCGGGAAGACATATATGCGTACGGAACTCCCGCCGTGCAGGATGGCGTCGGGAAGCGAGGTCTCGTGGACGAGTTGAGGCGGGTCAGCTTCGGCGCGAAGAACGCGGTGGTGTGCGAGGGCGTCGTGAGCGTCGGGGACGTGGTCGAGGTGGCGGAGTGGCTCGGCACGTAAGCACCCCGAACGTCACCGTCCCGGTGGCCGACCGGAACCCGACGGCCCGTGGGAACCTCGGTTCCCACGGGCCGTCGTGCGTCTCGGCTCAGTACGGACGGATCAGCACGGGCAGGGATCCGTACCCATGCCCAGGGCGGAGATGTCCTCGTCCCGCAGCGCACCGGAGAGGGCCTGCACCTCGTCCACATCGCCGTGGAGGTACTCGCCCCAGCCGTCACCGGCTTTGGCCCGGCCGATCTGGAGAGCACCGGTGCTGCGCAGGCCGCTGGGGAGGCTCGCGGTCGCCTTGACGGAGGCACCGCGGAAGAGCTTGATCGTGTCGGTCCCGTCGTCGTAGACCACGGCGAGACGACGCATCTGACCACCCTCCGAGCTCTGGATCTGGGCCACCACCTTCTCGGGGGCTCCGACCTCGTCCCTCTCCGGCATCACCAGTTGCCAGGTGTACGTGGACGGCTCGTAGCGCACCTTGAACACGTCGGTGTGCTCGCCGGCCTGCGAGAGCACGGTCATCGGGCGGGCCGGATCGGAGTCCGCCAGACGTACCACGACGCCGAGGGTGAAACTTTCCGTGGTGTCCACGACGGGCCCATCGGCAGCGGCGTACCCGGTCTCGCCGTCCAGACTGAGATGCCCGTTGCCGACGAGTGCCGGCGGCACGGGTGGGCAGTCGGGGTCCTCTTCCGGGCGACAGGGACCGTCGGGTTCCCGGTAGATCGAAGCTCCCGCGCCGAGCCGCAGCGGTGCGCCGCCCGACCGTTCGGGGCTCGTGCCGTCCACCGCGTTCTCCAACGACCAGTAGCCGAGCAGCTTCGGCTTGCGCAGTGCCAGTTCGGTCACTTCGTCCGGCACCACGACCCGGTCGTGGACCCGTACGTCGCCGATTTCGCCGTGCCACCGGTCGCGGTAGCCGACGGCCCCGTGGGCGCGGCCGATCTGGAACGCGCCGGCCGCCTCGGCGGGAGTCGCCTCCACCTCGGTGCCGACCTCATGGCCGTTGACGTACAACCGGGCACGGCCCGTCTCCGCGTCGTACAGCCCCAGCAGATGGGCCCACTCACCGGTCTCGGGCGCACCGCCGGACACCGTCGCGTCCCCGATCGCGAACGACCAGGCAGGGCCGGTCTCCTGGTTGCGCAGCCCAAGGGTGAAGCCGGGCTCCTCGTCCGCGTCCTGGCTGGCGACGGTCATGTTCCGACCGGTTTCGGCGGGCCGCGCCCAGCCACTGACGGCGAAGGACTTGCGGATGTCGGTGGCCGGGGCGTCGGTGGTGAGGAAGCCGTGGCCGCTGCCGTCGAGGCCGACCGTGGCGGTGGTTCCGGTGCCCGAGGGCGCCGGGCCGCCGAAGGTCACGCCGGTACCGGCCCGGGCGGCGGTGCCCGTCTCGGCAGCGGCCGAGCGGGAGCCCGCCGGGTCGTCCAGCTTCCAGCGGGCGACGGGGGCACGCCCGGACGTCACCAGGAATTCGTAGTACGAATCCCCACTGCTTCGGCCGGACCGGTCGATCGCACGGACCCTCAGCCGATCGGGCCCGCTGCCGAGCGGCAGGTACGGAATGGTCACAGCCGCGCCGGGGTGCTCGGCGGAGACTGTCCTGGGAGAGCCGCCTACGAAGTCGTACATGTACGACACCACGTCGTCGGAGGGCGAGTCCATGGTGAAGTGACCGTAGACGCCGACCCCGTCCGTCCAGGTATCGTCATCGGGGTATTCGGGGGAGCTGATCGTCGCCTTCTCGGGGCTCACGTCGTCGTACACGAACGAGCAGACCGAGCCGTCGCCCTCGTCGCTCCATGCGGAGTCCGCCTCGCCGTCGTTCGCGCGAACGTGCCAGGAGATGACCGTGTTGGCCGGGATGTCCTCCGGCATCGTCCAGTAGTGGCGCGACCCCGACGACAACGTGATGGTGGTGTAGGTGCGGCGCTGCTCCACCCCCGCCTCGTCCGTCCACCAGGCTTCGAACTCTCCCTTGACCGGGCTGGACTCGGCGGGCTGATTGTCCTCCTCCGGGTCGTACAGCATGGCACTGAGCCTGGGCGGCTGCGAGACGTACGGCATGTCGTCCCCGGTCGCGCAAGGCTTGTTCGCCGTCTGGAGATCCTGGATCAGCGGCTGCTTCGGCGGCAGGTTGTCCAACGCCTGCGCCGGGCCGGTGGCCGTGGCCAGCAGTGCCACCGCGCAGCCGGCAACCACCATCCGTCTGCGTCTGACTGTTCTCCCGGATCTGGTCAATTGGCCCTCCCCTGTGAACATTTGAGGCTCGTGCAATGCACGAACCGCATGAAGCTAACAGAGGTCACCGACAACGCCGGGGAGGCTTTTTTCTTCGCTCAGGCACTGGTGGCAGGCAGCAGCTTCGAACCTGTCCGCCACCACACCTGCCTTGCGGCAGGCGGCAGTTTAACGACAGGCCCTTCGGCCGACCGGACGACGTAGGCCGGGAAAACGCGTGTGCGTGCGGGATCCCGGCCGTGCAGGATGGTGCCGGGAAGCGAGGTCTCGTGGACGAGTTGGGGCGATTCAGCCGGGCGGCGGTCGCATGGGCGGCCGGCGGAGCGGAGTCGGACGCGGCAGCCGCGCAAGCGCGGGAACTGGCCGGCGGTGTGCGCACGGTCGTGCTCGTCGAGGGGAGCAGCGACCGGGTCGCGATCGAGGCGCTGGCCACGCGCCACGGCCGCGACCTGGGCGCGGAGGGCGTCGCGGTGGTACCGCTCGGTGGCGCGATGAGCATCGGGCGCTTCCTGGACGTATGCGGCCCGCCGGGGCTCGGCCTCCCGCTGGCGGGTCTCTGCGACATCGGCGAGGAGCGGCACTTCCGACGCCACCTGGAACGGGTCGGGCTCGGCTCCGGCCTCACCCGCGCCGGACTGGAGACCCTCGGGTTCCAGGTGTGCGTGGCCGACCTGGAGGACGAGCTGATCCGCGCCCTCGGCGCCGAGGGCGTACAGCAGGTGATCGAGGCCCAGGGCGAGATGCGCCCCTTCCGTACGTTCCAGGGCCAGCCGGCGCAGCGGGAACGCCCTGTCGAACACCAGCTGCGACGGTTCATGGGCACGCACAGCGGCCGCAAGGCGCTGTACGCGCAGGCGCTGATCGCACACCTGGACCTCAAGCGCGTACCCCGACCGCTGGAGCGGCTCCTCGCGCACGTCTAGTGCTGCGACCGGAAACGTTCAGGGTGTCACCGAAGTCCTGTTCCAGGGGGTGCAGGCCATTGGGAATGGGGCGGCGTGAAGCGGTCTACGCCGAGAGATCGCTCCGCCGGAGCAAGTCGACGGGGAAGGGCACCGTACGGTCGGTCAGGAGGCCGCAAGCGCCCATCCACCAGTCACGAGGCCGCGTGCCGCATCAAGTGGGTCACCGACACGAACCCCTCACTCCCGCGCTCGATGACGTCGTCCTGGTGACGCCCACCGAACGGTGCCACCGGCCGCACCGACGCGGAATACGGCGCCGGAACATGCCATCCGCAGGACAAGGGAAGCATGAGGGCAACGGCGCGTGGCCTCACGGGAGCCACTACTGAGGGGAAGGGCCGCGACATGCAGGGATGGCCGATTTACCTGGGTCTGCTTCTAGTCGTCTCCCTGTGGGCAGGCCGCCAGTGGTTGGAGCGGCGACAGGTGCATCAGCTCACGGGAGAGGTGACCGCTGAGCCGCCCGTTCCCACACCTGACCGGCCTGAGCCGGTGCTGCGCGCAGCAGCGTCACGGGGGGAGGCACGGGCCATGCTCGAACTTGGCGACCTGGGCCTGCTCAAGCGAGACGCGCCCCAGGCGCTGTCGTGGTGGACGAAGGCATTGGAGGCGGGCGACGATCTGGCGGCCTACCGCCTTGCCGATCTCCACCAGGTACTCGGTGACACAGAGAAGGCCTCGCTCCACTTCCGGCGCGCCGTCGAGGCCGGAGTGCCCGGAGCCGCCAACGACTACGCCATGTTCCTGATCGGTCAAGGCGACGACGCCGGCCATGGACAACTGCTGCGCGCCGCCGAGGAAGGCGACGCGTCGGCCATGTACAACCTCGCTTACCTGGCGGCTGAACGCGGCGACCTGACCGAGAACGAGCGATGGAGTCGAGCCAGTGCCGAGGCCGGACACCCCGGCGGAGCATTCTCCCTGGGCCTCCTCGCCTACGAGCGCGGTGACCTGGAGGCGGCGGAGACCTGGTACCGCAAAGCAGCCGGGGCACAGCACTCGGATGCCATGTTCAACCTCGGAAACCTTCTGCGCGAGCGGGGAGACCTCGACGGCGCGGAACACTGGTACGGTCGAGCCGCTGCGGCAGGCGTTGCGGAAGCCGCCGAAAACCTCGTCCTACTGCGCCGCACCAGAGGCTGATCGCACAGTGCCACCGGGGTCCGCGCATAGCCGAGAGCGGCGCGGTCCCCGTCGTCATCTCGCCGCACTGCACGAGGAGTTCGGACATGCTGATGTGCTCGGTCGACCTGCGCACCGCCTCGGGACCGTGGCAGTGGAGCGCTGGACAACCATCAGCCAATTCGACACTTCCGCGGCGCGCGAGCAGGCAGCGCAGGGCCTCGCGGCCGATGCGTATCGGTCGGGCGACATTGCGCCGCAGATGGCCGGCGAGCTTGCGGATCGACCAGCGGGTAAAGGGCCTGCCGAGCTTGGTGGGGCGGGTGGTGGCCGTCTGGATGACGAACTCCTCGTCGTCATCGCTGAGCAGGCGGGGACGACCTCCCGCCCACTGAGGGTCCAGGCAGGCCAGCCCGATCTCGTTGAAGCGGTGGATCACATCCCGGACGGTGTCCTCGTCCGCTTGGACGAGATTCGCGATCACCGGGACGGTGCTCCCGCCCGCCGAGGCCAGCAACATCATCGCCCTACGGAACCGCACCGTGCTGGTGCTGCCCCGCCGCACAATCCGCTGCAGCTTCTGCCCCTCCTGCTCAGTCAGCCTGCGAACCCTGACCAGCCCTGCCATCGCGCCTCCTCGTGCCGATCGGACGTGTCGGCACATCCAACCGGCGCGAGCCCAGTTGCCACCACCGGTGATCATTTCCGGTCACGGCACTAGCGCAGCCCGCCTGGCTCCCCGGGGTGCGTCAGCCCCCGAAGGCCCCGCGCTTCACCCCGTCGAGGAACGCGGCCCACTCCTCGGGGGCGTAGAACTGGAGCCCGCCGCCAGGGTTCTTGCTGTCCCGCACGGCCCGGCCGCCATCGGCGGTGTGGGCGACCTCGACACAGTCCTGCTGCCCTCCCTGCGAGGCGCTGGCCTTCATGAACCCGGTGACGATCCGCTGGTTTTTCATCACTGCTCTTTCTCGTTCTCGGGGATGCTTGCGATGTGCTCGCGCAGGAAGGCGAGCGACTGTGCGGGCGTCAATGCGGCCGACCTGAGGGCTTCGAAGATCTGCGCGTGCACGGCCATTTCCTCGAGGTCCTCGATGATGACGGTGCTCGTCGTGCTGTCGAAGGCGACCGCTTCCGGGGCAGGTTCGGGGCCGAAGTTGAACATGACGAAGTGTGACGCCATGTGCGCGGCCTCCCACTCCGCCGCCGGGAGCACTTGAATGCTGACGTTCTGCCGTTGCGCCACATTCAAGATGTGCAGGAGCTGGTCGCGATGCGCTTTCGTGGAAGGCATCGGCGCCGTGAGCGCAGGCTCCCAGACGACCGCCGCGAACCGGGCACCCTGCTCCTCGATCACCTTTCTGCGTGCCTGGCGGATGGCCACCATTTCGTCAACCGCCTCAGGTGCATGAACCTTCAGGCCGGCACCGAGCAGGGCTCTGAGGTAGTCGTCTGTCTGCAGAAGCCCCGGCAGGAACAACGGTTGCCAGGTACGGATGTACGTCGCGTCGGATTCGAGCGCGATGAAGTCGGCATACTCCGGCTTGGCCGCCCACTCGTAGTCGAGCCACCACCCACGCTTGTTGGAAGCCCGCGCCAGCTGCTCCAACTGCTGCTGCACGGCACCGTCTTCCACCCCGTACAGCTCCAGAAGCAGCCGGACGTCACCAGGGCGCGCCGAAACCTGCCCGGCCTCAATCCGGCTGATCTTGGCCTTTGATCCCACGATGTGGTCGGCAGCGTGCTGCTGATCGAGCTTCGCCGCCAGCCGGTACCTCCTGAGCGCTGCGCCAAGCCGCCTGCTGCGCACAGTAGGACGTCCACCTGCAGGCATGTCCCCTCCTCTTACTCCGTGTGACCAGTCTGCACGTCAACGGAGGCTACGCGCCAGGCGCTTGAGACCGTGAGCAACATGCAAATTCTCGATGCAGTTCGATTGCATAGATGAAGAGTCTCGCTCTAGCGTGGGATGCATCACAAAAAGTGCCCCCTCGGGTGCACTAAGTGACGTGAATCCGCCTGCCCACCTGACCTCGGGAGACCCATGTCCGGGCGCACGCACATCAAGAGATTCCGGGCCCGCAGGGACTCCGTCCCCGCCGCCCGACGCCACGTCGAGAGCGTCCTGACCGAGTGGAAGCTCGGCGGGCTCATCGACGAAACAACACTCGTCGCAAGCGAGTTGAGCACCAACGTGGTCAACCACGCCAAGGGGACCGGCGACTACTTCGAACTCGGCTTACGCCGTCGCAACGGCACACTCGTGCTGGAGGTCTCCGACTCCTACCAGTGGCGGATGCCCGAACTCCGCACCCCCACGCTCGACGACCTCTCCGGCCGGGGCCTGGTCATCGTGGACGCGGTCGCGGCGAAGTGGGGCGTACGGCCCCGCGACCCCGGCAAGACCGTCTGGGTCCATCTGACCATCGGCCGAGCGGAGTTGACGTGAGGCGGCCCCTCCGGACCGCCTGGCGGTGCGAGTTCACCGTCGACGGACTGCTCGTACGGGCGGAGCACGCCGCCACTCCCCCGCAGGCGCTGATCTGGATGCGGGTCTCCGTGAGGACCCTGCTCTCCGCGTTCGACGCGGAGGACCGCGACCGCACCTTCCGCTGGCTCGACCACGGCCAGTGGGAGGCCGTCATACGGCTCAGGGCCGGTGAGTCGTACACCTACACCGTTCGCGCGGGCGGGCGCGTCGTCGGCTGGTCCGCGCGCCCCGTGCGGGTCCTGCCCGTGGCCACGGTCATCGCGGTTTCGTGTCGATGGACTCCGCCTGCGACGCCGCAGCCCACCTCCCGTCCGCGACCGAGCCGGACGCCCGCACCCGCCCTGCCGCGCCACGTGCACCCGTCAGCAAATCCTCTGCGTGGATGCAGAAGCACAGAGCCGACCCCAGGTTTCTCACGATGCCCACGTGAACGCGTGATCCTGGTCTACCCACCACGCACTGGCCGCTGTTGGCTGATTGTTGATTTGCTGATTGCGCCAGCGATGCCCGGGTTGATAGAGAGGAGCGTACGAACAGTTGTTCAGATTGCTGGAAGTCCCTGACGCGAGGGCAACCGGCGCGAGGGGGGCTCTTCATGGTGGCGTGGGACATCAGACCGCAGGGTGTGCAGGGCCAGTTGAGGGTGGTCGGTGGGTATGCCGGTGATCTGGAGAAGGCTCTGACGGCGTTGATGGCGACGGTGTCGGAGGCGGCGCAGGCGGCGGGTACGGCGGTGCCGGGTGTGCAGGCGGTCACGCGGGTGCAGGGTCCGGTGGCTCCGGGGCAGGCACCGTTGTCTCGCAAGGCGTTGGGCCCGGTGGCTGCGGCACTGGGGGAGTATCTGGGCGTGCGGAAGAAGGACTTGGAGGCGGCGGCCGAGCGGATCGAGGCGTCCGTCCTGGGGGCGGTCGAGGCCACCAACGCGTACTGCGAGGGTGATCTGGACACGGCCAGGCACGCGCAGGATGCGGCGAAGACCGTACGTCTGGACGTCCTCAAGGGCATGCAGGGGCACCGGTGAGCGGGGCGGCCCCGGTCGACCCGGTGGGGATACCGGTGTTCACCGGTGACCTGGCCCTGCTCGACACGAAGGTGACGGCCCTGTCCGGGCACGGGGCGAAGATCGCCGAGGCTTCCGGTGACGTGCACCGCAGCTTCGGCGGGCTGAGCGCCTTCTACAAGGCTCCCGAGGCGGAGCAGTTGTTCGCGACGACCGCCCCGGTCGCGGCGACCGGGGCGTCGTTGAGTTCGGATCTGTGTGTCATCACCGGCGCGCTGGGCACGTACTCGGACGATGCGTTCCCGCTGGTGGAGAAGCTCAAGGAGCTCAAGCGGGACGCGGTCGCCTTCCGGGTGAAGGTGGACGGCGACGACGAGTGGGCCGAGGACGGTGATCTGGTCGAGGAGAACAACCGGCGCCGGAACGAGATAGCCGAGGTCTGGGCCGCGTTCCAGGAGGTGGAGCGGGCCTGTCACGCCAAGATCGTCGCCCTGGTCGGCGGCACGGCGCTCAAGACTGGTGACGGCTCGGGCAAGCAGGGCACCTACGGGTACGACGCCGAGGCCCTCAAGCAGGCCAAGAGTCTGCCGTGGGGGAGGCGGTCGAGGAGTCGACGCCCTGGTGGCAGGTGTGGGAGCACGCCTACGACTTCGGCAAGGGCTTTCTCGTCGACGGGGTCTGGGGCACCCTCAAAGGCCTGGGCACCCTGGCCGGGTTCGAGGGCGGGGACGCCGCGAAGGAGGCATGGACCGGCCTGGCCAAACTCGCCACCGGACTCTCCCCCGCCGCCCAGCTCGTCCTGCACGCCCTGCCCGGCGACCACTCCGCCTGGCTACGCGACTCCCACACCGCCGTGAAGGAAACCGGCAAGGCGCTGGTGGCCTGGGACCAGTGGGGCAGCAACCCCTCCCGCGCCGCCGGAGCGGTCACTTTCAACGTCCTGACCACCGTCTTCACCGGCGGCACCGGCGGCGCAGCAGCAGGCGCGGGCAAAGCCGGCCTCGCCGCCAAAGCCCTCTCCCTCACCAGCAAGACCGCCCGCGCCGTGGACCCCATGACCTACGTCTTCAAGGGCGCGGGCGCCGGACTTACCCGCATCGGCGACGTGATGGCCGGCCTGAAGGGTCTGGGACGGGTCGAGTTCCCACCCCTGCCCGACCACATCATCACCGTCCCCGACGGCACGCTCAAGCTCCCCGACGGCACCCTCCACCTGCCCGAAGGCGCCACCGTCCCCGAAGGCGCGACCACTCTCCCCAACGGCACCGTCAAACTCCCCGACAACGCCATGGCACTCCCCGAAGGAACGGTCAGATCTCCCTTCGACGAGGGCGCCCCCTACCTCGACCGCGACGGCAACCTCTACAACGAAGACGGCACCCTCGCTCAACACGCCCACCAAGCAGGAACCAACGCCCACACACCGGCCCCCCTACGCGAACCGGCCCTGGCCAGCGCAGGCACCCGCGTCGGCGACGACGCCATCCGCCTGGGGGACGATCCAGGCAGCCTGGGCCGGGTCGATGACGACACCCCAGCCGGAGGCACAGGCCGGCACTCGCCAGACAACGGAACCAATCACACCCCCGGCGGCGGTGCCGACCGCAACATGCCCAGCAACCACCTGGGCAATGGCGCGCGCGGTGGCCGCACGGACGAGAACCTTCCAACTGACCGACCCGCCGAGACACCCAGCACGCAGTTCTCCGTCGGCCGCGACCTGCCAGACGGACCCACCGCGCAACATGCCTCCGGCTCCGAGGGACTCCGCGGCAGTGGCGGCCCAGACCATCTGAGCCGTGCTGGGGATGATGCATCCTGGCCTGAAGACAAGGCTGGTCACGACAACGTCGGGTCGGACTCTGCGAATGATCAGCCTGAAACAGCGGACGGCAGCGGGAAACCAGACGATGGAAATCCGTATGCCGGAAAAGAGCCGGATTATTCAAGACCTGCCCTGCTGCCGTCCGACGGTCCACTCACGCTCAGGAATGTACGCAACACACGCGATCTGGAGACCCGCTGGAAGCGGGGCGAGGAATTCCACCGCCAGATGTGGGGCAGCGGTGGCGAACGCCACTACCCAGTACCCAAGAGCAGCGGGCCACGGTACCCCGTAACTACTGGTGGCGGGAGAAAAGTTGATGTACCCGCTGATCTGCCGGGAGGGCGTACAGTTGCCATCGAGGTGAAAACATACGGACCCTACCACACGGTAACAATGAAAGACGGAACAAAATATAGGGTGCAAAACGAAGTGCCACTCAGCAAAAAAATCAAAGAGCAAATTAATAAAGATATAGCCCTGAGGCGCCTAAATCCTGGATACGACCCCCGGTGGTCATTCACGCATGCAGGGCCAAGTGGCAGCCTTCGCGCTTACTTCAAGAAAGCAAAGATCATTTTCCTCGAATACGGACCTGAACCCAAGAAGGACAAATGGGATCAGCCAAATCGTAAGAAGTAAGTAGCATCGCCCGAAACACTGGAGGACAATAAATCATGCAGAGCACAGAAGATGCAGACGTGTCGGATTGGGCGGAGGGAGCCCATCGCAACGCTCTCGCCCTGGCAGCCATGTTCGGCTTGACATCCGAACAGTACTCGGAGGACCCACTGGTACTGCTGCCCGGATTTCAGAGCTACGTGGATCGACTACCTCTGGACGAGTTTGAACAATCGGACTGGATCACCCTCCATACAGACCTGACATCATATTTGGGCGATCTTTTGGTATTGCGGCACGGAGCAGCGTGGAAAAAATTTGCCGATCAAAGTGCACCTGTCGGATATCGCTACATTGTCGAGGCCAGAGGGTTGGACGGGTGCACATACAGCGTGGAGCCCTACGATGTCGCAATGGAGGAATTCGAGAATCCCCCTATCGAAATCGGACGCCTGATCGCGAACGCGGAAGCAGTGTTGCGAGTTACGCCACATATCGATTGATATCCCATTCCGGTCACAGGCGAGTTGAGAGACGGAGCGACGCCGCAACGGCGGATGAGCGGAGCTCGACAGCAAGTCCGTGTCCGTCCACGAGGCCGGAAAGTCGAACAGTCACCTGTTCCGGGGAGCTCCGTTCCGCGCACGACCGCGGACTGTCTCCTTCCCAAGCCCTGGCCGAACTGGCCGACCTGACGGACGGCAACAAACTCAACATGCTCAGCCTGCCGATGCTGCGCAAGCTTGCAAGCGGAGACTGAACGGCACCCCGGTGTCAGGGGTGTCGAAGATGCAGTGCCCCTGGAGGTGAACCCGCTCTGCGAGCTGCGGGAGTTGGCTCGCCGGTGAACGGGCATCGGCACGGTCGAACTTCGAGCAGGTCGCTCCAGCTCGGCCCGTGGACGTCGTTGCGGTGACGCCCCCCTCACCCGCCCCCCTGCGCCCCCACCAGCACATCGCCCGCCTCCGTGCGGAAGTACAGGACCGAGCGGCCGGCCCGGCGGCGGTCTGCCAGGCCCGCGTCGAGGAGGATCTTGAGGTGGCGGCCGACCGAGCCGAGGGCCTGATCTGTCAGGGCCACCAGTTGGGTGGTGCTCTTCGGGCTGGAGAGGAGGACGAGGACCGATGCCCGACCGGGGCCCAGGAGGCGGGACAGGCTGTCCGGGACCCGGGCCCGGTCCGCGTCGGCCAGGGTGCCGGAGCAGGGGTAGACGAGCGCGTATCGCTCGGCTGCGTCGTCCCAGGAGGCCCAGCCCGAGCGCTGGGTGACCGGGACGAACAGCAGCCGTACGCCGGAGAGTTGCTTCGGCGGATAGTCGTGCCTGTTGATCTGGAGCCGGCTCCCGCCCAGCCACCGCATCCCCGGGCACAGACCGCCCAGGGCGGCCGCCCAGCCGCCCTGGCTCAGCTGGCCGGTCCGCGCGACGATGTCCGCCTCGATGATCCGGCGGCGGCGCGGCCAGTCCGGGAGCACGGTGTGCAGCCAGACCCAGTGCAGGACATCGGCGGCGTGCCGGGCCAGGTCGTCGCGGTCCAGGAGCGCCGGGAGGGGGCCGCCGCCGAGCGAGACCGCCAGGTCCGCCCGGGCGCGCTCGGGGGTGGTCGCCCGGACGGGGGCCAGCTCCTCCTCGAAGGTCGGGGTGCCCTCGCCCGTCGGCGTGGGGGTGAGGAAGTCCGCGCTCCAACTGCCGCCGAGCCCCACCGGTACGAGCAGGGCCGCGACCGGGTCGGCGGCCTGCCGGGCGCGGTAGGCGGGCAGATGGGCGTCGAGCCAGGCCCGTTCACCGGGGTGATCGGGCCGGCCCCGCTCCAGGGAGTTCAGGGCGGAGACGGTCTCGGCGAGGGGTGAGACGACGAACCGGCTCCCCGCGAGCGTGTCCGTGTCGATCTGCCACATGCCCATGACGTTTCGCCTCCGCGCGAAACTGTAACGGCCGCCGCGGACCGCCGCCGAGACTCCCCGCATGCGCACCTATCGGGAACTCTTCCGTACGCCACAGTTCGGACCGTTCTTCGCGACCAGCGCCGTACAGGTCGCCGCGTCGACGACGAGCGGGCTGGCCCTCGGCGTCCTCGTCTACGCCGCGACCGACTCGCCGCTGCTCGCCGCCCTGTCCATGTTCGGCTCCTCGCTCTCCCAGATGATCGGGGCGACGCTGCTGATGTCGGCGGCGGACCGGCTGCCGCCCCGGGCCGCGATATCCGGTCTGGCACTCGCCTTCGCGCTGACCACCGCCGTCCTCGCCGTCCCGGGGCTGCCGCTGCCGGTGGTCTTCGCGATCATCCTGGCCCAGGGGGTGGTCGCGGCCGTGGGCGGCGGGGTGCGGTACGGACTGCTCAACGAGGTGTTGCCCAAGGACGGTTATCTGCTGGGGCGTTCGGTGCTGAACATGTGCTCCGGCCTGATGCAGATCGGCGGGTTCGCGCTCGGCGGGCTGCTGGTGGCGACGCTCTCCGCGCGCGGCACGCTGCTGGTCGCCGCCGCCCTGTATCTGACGGGTGCCGCCGTCGCCCGGTTCGGGCTGGTGCGCAGAGAGCCGCGCGCCACCGGGCGGCCGTCGCCCGCCGAGACCTGGCGGATCAACGCCCTGCTGTGGTCCTCGGGCCCGCGCCGCCGGGTCTATCTCGCGCTCTGGGTGCCGAACGGGCTGATCGTCGGCTGCGAGTCGCTCTTCGTCCCGTACGCCCCCGAGCATGCCGGGCTCCTCTTCGCCTGCGCCGCGCTGGGGATGCTCATCGGGGACACCGTGGCGGGCCGTTTCTTCGCGCCGCAGTGGCGGGGACGGCTGGCCACTCCTCTGCAACTGCTCCTGGCCGCCCCGTATCTGCTCTTCGCCACGCATCCGGCGCTCCCGGCGGCGCTCGCCCTGGCGATGCTCGCCTCGGTCGGGTTCGCGGCGAGTCTGCTGTTCCAGGAGCGGCTGATGGCCCTGGTCCCGGACGAGTTCACCGGCCAGGCGCTCGGCCTGCACTCCTCCGGGATGCTCACCATGCAGGGTGTTGCGGCGGCGCTGGCCGGCACCGTCGCCCAGTGGACCTCCCCCGCGACGGCGATGACCGTGATGGCGGCGGCCTCGATCGCGGTCTCCCTGGCCCTGACCGCGGCCGGGCGCCGGGCCGCGGGAGCGGTGGACGAGGGCGGTGCGGGGCCGGGCGGCTGCCCGGATCCGCACCGCGCCCGGCAGGTCAGTCGAAGATCGGGCCCTGGGTCCGGGTCCGCTTGATCTCGTAGAAGCCGGGGATCGACGCCACCAGCAGCGTGCCGTCCCACAGCTTCGCCGCCTCCTCGCCCTTCGGGGCGGGGGTGACGACCGGGCCGAAGAAGGCGATCTGCTCGCCGTCCGCGCCGGGGACCGCGATGACCGGGGTTCCGACGTCCTGGCCGACCTTGTCGATGCCCTCCTTGTGGGAGGCGCGCAGCTCGGCGTCGTACACGTCCGAGTCCGCGAAGTCCGCCAGCTCGGCCGGCAGGCCGATGTCCTGGAGCGCCCCCACGACCGCCTCGCGGGTGGGGCCTTCGCCCAGGTTGTGGAAGCGGGTGCCGAGCGCGGTGTACAGCGGGCCGACGACCTCGTCGCCGTGCTTCTGCTGGGCGGCGATGACCACGCGGACCGGGCCCCAGCCCTTCTCCAGCAGCTCGCGGTACTCCTCCGGCAGCTCGTCGATCTTGTCCTCGTTGAGGACCGACAAGCTCATCACGTGCCAGCGGACCTCGACGTCGCGGACCTTCTCCACCTCCAGCATCCAGCGGGAGGTCATCCAGGCCCAGGGGCAGAGCGGGTCGAACCAGAAATCGACAGGGGTCTTGCCGGTCGCCGCGCTGTTGTCGGGCATCGTTTCTCCTCGTCATGACGGTCGCGTCTGTGCGCAGAACGTCCCCGGAGGCGCCCGCCATTCCCGAGTGCCGGGCCGAACAGCGGCATGGGAGGATCAAAACCATTCGAACGAGACACAAAGGAGTGTGCCCGTGCCCGGTGAGAACCTGTCCCGTGACGAGGCCCGCGTGCGGGCCGAGCTGCTGACCGTCGACGGTTACGAGGTCGAGCTCGATCTGCGTTCCGCCGTCGGCGGGCCCGACGGGGACGGGGAAGCGGCATCCGGTCCGCGCACCTTCCGCTCGGTGACCACGATCCGCTTCCGCAACGCGCGGGCCGGGGCGTCGACCTTCGCGGACCTGGTGGCGCCGGCGGTGGACGCGGTGACGCTGAACGGACAGCCGCTCGACCCCGCCGTGGTCTTCGACGGCACCCGGGTGGCGCTGGAGGGGCTGCCGGAGGGCGAGAACGTCCTGGTGGTCGACGCACAGTGCGCGTACAGCCGGACCGGCGAGGGCATGCACCGCTTCGTCGACCCGGAGGACGGCGAGGTCTACCTCTACACGCAGTACGAGCCGGCCGACGCGCGGCGCGTCTTCACCAACTTCGAGCAGCCCGACCTGAAGGCCCCCTTCCGCTTCCAGGTGACGGCGCCGGAGGGCTGGACGGTCTGGAGCAACGGCGCGCAGGAGTCGCGGGAGGACGGGGTCTGGCGGTTCGCCGAGACGAAGCCGATCTCCACGTACATCACGGCGGTCGTCGCCGGTCCGTACCACTACGTGACGGACTCCTACAGCCGTACGTTCGAGGACGGTACGACGCTGGAGATCCCGCTCGGCGCGATGTGCCGCAAGGGACTCGCCCGGTACTTCGACGCGGACGACGTCTTCCTGATCACCAAGCAGGGCCTGGACTTCTTCCACGACAACTTCGACTACCCGTACCCGTTCGGGAAGTACGACCAGGCGTTCGTGCCGGAGTACAACCTCGGCGCGATGGAGAACCCGGGCTGTGTCACGTTCCGCGAGGAGTACATCTACCGCGGCAAGGTGACGCAGGCCGCGTACGAGAGCCGGGCCAACGTCATCCTGCACGAGATGGCGCACATGTGGTTCGGCGACCTCGTCACCATGCAGTGGTGGGACGACCTGTGGCTGAAGGAGTCCTTCGCCGACTTCATGGGCACGTTCTCCATGGTGGAGTCGACCCGCTTCGACAACGGCTGGATCACCTTCGCCAACAACCGCAAGTCCTGGGCGTACCGAGCCGACCAGCTGCCGTCCACGCACCCGATCACGGCCGACATCCGTGACCTGGAGGACGCCAAGCTGAACTTCGACGGCATCACGTACGCCAAGGGCGCCTCGGTCCTGAAGCAGCTGGTGGCGTACGTGGGGCGGGAGGCGTTCCTTGAGGGCGCCCGGCGCTACTTCAAGAAGCACGCCTACGGCAACACGCAGCTGGGCGACCTGCTGTCGGTGCTGGCCGAGACGTCCGGGCGGGACATGACCGCCTGGTCGCGGTCTTGGTTGCAGACCGCGGGCGTCAACTCGCTGACCCCGGCCGTGACATACGACTCGGCGGACCGGATCACGGAGCTGGCGGTCCTCCAGGAGGCGGCCGACTCCCACCCGGAGCTGCGGCCGCACCGGGTCGCGGTCGGGCTGTACCGGCGCGCCGCCGACGGCGGCCTGGTGCGCTACGCCCGCGCCGAGGTGGACGTGGCGGGGCCGCGCACGGTGGTCGGGGAGCTGGCGGGGGCCGAGCGGCCCGAGCTGATCCTGGTCAACGACGACGACCTCACGTACTGCAAGGTCCGCTTCGACGAGGTGTCGCTGGCCACGCTGCGGGAGCACCTGGGCGACATCACGGACCCCCTCGCCCGTGCGCTGTGCTGGTCGGCGCTGTGGAACCTGACCCGGGACGGGCTGATGCCGGCCCGTGACTTCGTCTCCCTCGTGCTGGCCTTCTCGGGCCGGGAGTCCGACATCGGTGTGCTCCAGATGCTGCACGCCTGGACCCGGACCGCGCTGGAGCAGTACGCGGCGCCCGGGTGGCGCGAGGAGGGCGGCCGGGCGCTGTCCGAGGGCGCGCTGCGGGAGCTGCGGATCGCCGAGCCGGGCAGCGAGCACCAGCTGGCGTGGGCGCGGTTCTTCGCGTCGGTCGCCGACTCGGACGCGGACTTCCAGCTGCTGTCCGGGCTGCTGGACGGCACGGCCCGGATCGACGGGCTCGACGTCGACCAGGAGCTGCGGTGGGCGTTCCTCTCCCCGCTGGCCTCGCACGGGGTGGCCGACGAGTCGGTGATCGACGCCGAACTGGCCCGCGACGACACGGCGTCCGGCAAGCGGCACCAGGTGCGGTGCCTGGCCTCGCGGCCCTCCGCGGCGGTCAAGGCGCAGGCCTGGGCGGCCGTGGTGGAGTCGGACGCGCTGTCCAACGCGCTGGTGGAGGCGACGATCGCGGGCTTCGCCCAGTCGTCGCAGCGGGAGCTGCTGGCGCCGTACGCGGGCACGTACTTCGACGCGATCGAGCGGGTCTGGGCCGAGCGGTCGATCCAGATCGGGGTGATCGTGGTGAAGGGTCTGTTCCCGGCGCTTCAGGGCGACCCGTCGACGCTGGCCGCGACGGACGCCTGGCTGGCCGCCCACGAGGACGCGGCGCCCGCGCTGCGGCGGCTGGTGCTGGAGGCCCGGGACGACCTGGCGCGGGCCCTGCGGGCGCAGGCGTGCGACACGGGCGCGGCGGAGGCCGTGACCGGGGTCTGATGTGCGGCTGACGCGCCGGGGCCGGGCGGCCCCGGCGCGTCAGCGATCGGCCCGGCCGCCGGAAGGGGCCGGGCCTTTTCGGTCGTCGAACCTTTAATTCAGGGCGGTGTTGTCCTGAAGTGCGCTCCTGCGCCATGCCCACACCGAGCAGGTGGACGGCCTGCCCGTGGCCCCGGTGGAGCGGGCGCTCGCGGACGCGGTCGCCGGACTCCAGGACCCCTTGGCCGTGCGCGGGCTGCTCATCGAGGCGGTGCGCACTGCGAACCGGCCGCGTATGTGACGGTCCTGCCCCGCTGAGAACGGTGGAGTGAATCACAGGCGTCACTTATCTACCACTTCATCCCTGATGGCGCATCAGGGACGGTGGCGGAAGCCCGCCATGTCCGCATCTCGCCCCCTTCAACTCTCCACAAACCCCTGTCGTTTGCGAAAGGGTGAGCGGTCATCCGGTACCGAATTCCGGACTCTCTCTTTCACATCCAGGGATGCTGATGACCTCCGAATCCCCCAGTTCCATACCCGGGGCGAGACGCGCGGCCCGAGTCGCGGCCGCAGCCGGTCTGGTGGCCGCGCTGGCCGCCACCGGCGCCGCCCCCGTCTTCGCCACCGATGCGCCCGCCCCCTCTCCCGTCAAGTCCTCCGCCGCCGAGGACACCACGGCGAAGAAGCTCGGCACCAACGACGAGCAGCTGCTGGCGAAGGCGAAGGCCAAGGGCCAGAAGAACATCACGATGATGGTCGCCACCGCTCCCGGTGCGACCGAGCAGGTCGCCGAGCAGCTGGACTCCGTCAAGGGCTCCGTGCTGGGACGTGCGTACGACAAGCTCGGCTACGTACGGGCCACCGTGCCCACCGCGACCGCCGAGGCGACCATCAAGGCGGCCTCCAAGCTGTCGTCCGTCCATGGCATCGATCTCAAGCAGGAGATCAAGCTGGACGACCCGACGCCCGCCGCCGACCGCGCCACCGGGGCCGGTGTGAAGGCGAAGGCCACCGGCTCGTACCCGGCGCCCGGCAAGAAGACCCCGGCGAAGAACCCGTACAACCCGTCCTTCGAGACGGGCGCGGTCGACTTCGTCCAGCAGCACCCGAAGGCCGACGGCCGCGGGGTGACCATCGGTGTCCTCGACTCGGGTGTCGACCTCGGCCACCCGGCGCTGCAGAAGACCACCACCGGCGCCCGCAAGATCGTCGACTGGGTGACCGCGACCGACCCGGTCAGCGACGATGACGGCACCTGGCTGCCGATGACGGACGCCGTGTCCGGCCCGACGTTCACGTACGAGGGCCGCACCTACAACGCGCCCGCGGGTGACTACCGGATCAGGCTGTTCGCCGAGTCCGCCACCAGGGGCGGCGACATGGCGGGCGACCTGAACCGCGACGGCGACACCACCGATGTCTGGGCCGTGCTCTACGACCCGGTCACCGGCACCACCCGGGTCGACCTGAACAACAACGCGGACTTCTCCGACGACGCCGTGCTCAAGCCGTACAAGGAGAAGCACCAGGTCTCCTACTTCGGCAAGGACGACCCGCGGACCGAGGTCGTCGAGCGCATCCCGTTCGTCGTCGAGACCCGCAAGAACGTCGTCTACAACGCCGCCGGTGACACCTCCGACTTCGTCAACATCGGTGTCATCGAGAGCGAGCACGGCACCCACGTCGCGGGCATCACCGCCGCGAACGGCCTGTTCGGCGGCAAGATGAACGGTGCCGCGCCGGGTGCGAAGATCGTCTCCTCGCGGGCCTGCACCTGGTCCGGCGGCTGCACCAACATCGCGCTCACCGAGGGCATGATCGACCTCGTCGTGAACCGCGGCGTCGACGTCGTCAACATGTCGATCGGCGGCCTGCCGCCGCTCAACGACGGCAACAACGCCCGTGCCGAGCTCTACAAGCGGCTCATCGACATCTACGGCGTGCAGCTGGTCATCTCGGCCGGCAACGAGGGTCCGGGCGTGAACACCATCGGTGACCCCGGCCTCGCCGACCACGTCATCTCCGTCGGCGCGTCGATCTCCAAGGAGACCTGGGCCGCCAACTACGGCTCGAACGTCACCAAGAAGTACGACATGCTGCCCTTCTCCTCGCGCGGTCCGCGTGAGGACGGCGGCTTCGCGCCGATCCTGACGGCCCCGGGCGCGTCCATCAACACCACCCAGACCTGGCTGCCCGGCGGCCCGGTCAAGGAGGCGGGCTACTCGCTCCCGGCCGGCTACTCCATGCTGCAGGGCACCTCGATGTCCTCGCCGCAGGCCGCCGGTGCGGCCGCGCTGCTGCTGTCCGCCGCGAAGCAGAAGCACATCGAGCTGCCCCCGGCCGATCTGCGCACCGCGCTGACCAGCACCGCCACCCACATCAAGGGTGTGCCCGCGCACGCCCAGGGCTCCGGTCTGATCAACATCGTCGGCGCCTGGAAGCAGATCGAGAAGCAGGGTGCCCCGGCGCACGAGTACTCGGTGAAGGCCCCGGTCGACACCGCGATCGACTTCGCGCTGAAGACCCCCGGCTTCGGCACCGGCCTGTACGACCGCGAGGGCGGCCTGAAGGCCGGCCAGACCAAGTCGTACGACGTCACGATCACCCGCACCACGGGCCCGGACAAGGCCGTCAAGCACAAGCTGTCGTGGAAGAACAACGACGGCACCTTCAAGCTGGCCGGTTCGAGCACGGTCCTGCTGCCGCTGGACAAGCCGGTGACCGTCAAGGTCCGGGCGAAGCCGGGCAGCGCGGGCGTGCACAGCGCGATCCTGAAGGTGGACGACGGCAGGACCGTCGGCGTGGACCAGCAGATCCTCACCACGGTGGTCGTCTCCGCGAAGCTCGTGAAGCCCGCCTACGCGTTCAAGGCGTCCGGCTCGGTGCAGCGCAACGGCACCACGTCGTACTTCGTGACCGTGCCGGAGGGCGCCAAGACCCTCGAGGTCGCCATGAGCGCGCTGCGCTCGGGCAGCCAGACCCGCTTCATCTCCCTCCACCCGTACGGGGTGCAGATGGAGGACAGCTCCACGATCTTCTGCTACCCGAACTACGAAAACCCGGCCAACACCTGCCGTCCGGACGTGCGCTCGTACAAGGACCCGCAGCCGGGCGTCTGGGAGATCGAGGTCGAGGCACGGCGTACCTCGCCGCTGCTGGACAACCCGTACAAGCTGGACGTCTCGCTCCTCGGTGCCACCTTCGACCCGGCGGTGCAGACCATCGCCGAGGCGAAGGTCGGCACGCCGTCCGCGGTGAACTGGAAGGTCACCAACAACGCGGGTGACCTGGAGGGCGCGCTCAAGGGCGGCTCGCTGGGCTCGGCCAAGGTCGCGAAGCCGTCGATCAGGACGGGCGACCAGCAGGAGTACACGGTCACCATCGGTGAGGGCGTCGAGAAGCTGGACGTCGCCATCGGCGGCACGTCGGACGCCAACGCGGACCTGGACCTGTACGTCTACCTGGGCGACACCGAGGTCGGCACTTCCACCACGGCGGGCTCCGAGGAGTCCGTCAGCCTGGCGAAGCCGGCCGCCGGCACGTACACCGTCCTGATCGACGGCTACGACGTCCCGGCCGGCACCACCACGTACGACTACCGCGACGTGTACTACGCACCGTCGCTCGGCACGATCAAGGTCGACGAGTCGAAGGCCGTGAACCTGGCCAACGGCGCCTCGACGCAGATCGGCGCCGAGGTCTCGGTCGCCGGGGCGGCCCCCGAGGGCCGGCAGTTCTTCGGCGAGGTCCACCTGGTGAACGGCCGCGGGACCTCCGCGGGCATCGGCAGCGTCGTGATCGAGAAGGTCACGCCGTAACGGTCACCATGTGATCCGTACGACAGGTACGACAGTGGGGCGGGTGCTCGGTGGAGCTCCCGCCCCACTGCTGTGTGCCCGGCCGGGCGGGCACTGTCCGCACCGCGGACAATGGATTGGACAAGAAAGCCGTGAACATACGCATCATGGGACGGCAAAGTTCTCAGTTCGTACGTTCGAAGGAGTCCCTGTGAAGGTCGGAATCGTCGGTGCCACCGGTCAGGTCGGCACAGTCATGCGCAGGATCCTGGCCGAGCGGAAGTTCCCGGCCGACGAACTGCGGCTGTTCGCCTCCGCGCGCTCCGCGGGCTCGACGATCGAGTGGCAGGGCCGGGAGATCACCGTCGAGGACGCCTCGACGGCCGACTACACCGGGCTGGACATCGTGCTGTTCTCGGCCGGCGGCGCGACGTCGAAGGCGCTCGCCGAGAAGGTCGCCGCGCAGGGCGCCGTCGTGATCGACAACTCCTCCGCCTGGCGCAAGGACCCCGAGGTCCCGCTCGTCGTCTCCGAGGTCAACGCGCACGCGATCGCGAACCGGCCCAAGGGCATCATCGCCAACCCGAACTGCACCACGATGGCCGCCATGCCCGTGCTGCGCCCGCTGCACGACGAGGCCGGTCTCCAGGCGCTGACCGTCGCCACCTACCAGGCGGTCTCCGGCTCCGGTCTGGCCGGCGTCGCCGAGCTGCACGGTCAGGCGTCCAAGGTCGTCGCCGACGCCGACGGGCTCACCCACGACGGCGAGGCCGTCGAGTTCCCCGAGCCGGGCGTCTACAAGCGTCCGATCGCCTTCAACGTGCTGCCGCTGGCCGGTGCCATCGTAGACGACGGCTCCTTCGAGACCGACGAGGAGCAGAAGCTCCGCAACGAGTCCCGCAAGATCCTGGAGATCCCGGAGCTGAAGGTGTCCGGCACCTGTGTCCGGGTGCCGGTGTTCACCGGTCACTCGCTCCAGGTCAACGCCCGTTTCGCCCGTCCGGTCAGCGTGGAGCGCGCGTACGAGCTGCTGAAGGACGCGCCGGGCGTCGAGATCTCCGAGATCCCCACCCCGCTCCAGGCGGCCGGCAAGGACGCCTCGTTCGTCGGCCGGATCCGGGTCGACGAGACCGTGGAGAACGGCCTCGCGCTCTTCGTCTCCAACGACAACCTGCGCAAGGGCGCGGCGCTGAACGCGGTGCAGATCGCGGAGCTGGTCGCGGCGGAGCTGAACGGCTGACGCCCGAGGGCACGGCGAAGGGGCGGCCACCGGGGTGCGGTGGCCGCCCCTTCGGATGCGCGCATCCACTGCGGACCAGACCCCCCATCGGAGCGTGTGACGTGGAAGGATGACCGAAAACGTCACATACCAAGGAGATGACCGCGTGCCTGGCACCAATCTGACCCGCGAAGAGGCACAGGAGCGGGCGCGCCTGCTGACCGTGGACGCGTACGAGATCGATCTCGACCTCTCCGGAGCGCAGGAGGGCGGCACCTACCGGTCCGTGACCACCGTGCGCTTCGACTCCGCCGAAGCCGGTGCGGAGACCTTCATCGACCTGGTCGCCCCGGCCGTGCACGAGGTCGAGCTGAACGGCAGGGCGCTGGACGTCGCGGCCGTCTTCCGCGACTCGCGCATCGCGCTCCCGCACCTGGTCGCGGGCTCCAACGAGCTCAAGGTCGTCGCCGACTGCGCGTACACCAACACGGGCGAGGGCCTGCACCGCTTCGTCGACCCGGTCGACCAGCAGGCGTACCTGTACACCCAGTTCGAGGTGCCGGACGCGCGCCGGGTATTCGCGAGCTTCGAGCAGCCGGACCTGAAGGCGACGTTCCGGTTCACCGTGAAGGCGCCGGAGGGGTGGACGGTCATCTCGAACTCGCCGACCCCCGAGCCGCAGGACAACGTCTGGTCCTTCGAGCCGACGCCGCGGATCTCGTCGTACATCACGGCCCTGATCGCCGGCCCGTACCACTCGGTGCACAGCAGCTACGAGCGGGACGGCCAGTCGGTCCCGCTCGGCATCTACTGCCGTCCGTCGCTGGCCGAGTTCCTCGACGCCGACGAGATCTTCGACGTCACGCGGCAGGGCTTCGACTGGTTCCAGGAGAAGTTCGACTACGACTACCCGTTCGCCAAGTACGACCAGCTGTTCGTCCCGGAGTTCAACGCCGGCGCGATGGAGAACGCGGGCGCGGTCACCATCCGCGACCAGTACGTCTTCCGTTCGAAGGTGACGGACGCGGCGTACGAGCGGCGTGCGGAGACCATCCTGCACGAGCTGGCGCACATGTGGTTCGGCGACCTCGTCACCATGGAGTGGTGGAACGACCTGTGGCTGAACGAGTCGTTCGCCACGTACACCTCGGTCGCCTGCCAGGCGTACGCTCAGGGCACGAAGTGGCCGAACTCCTGGACCACGTTCGCCAACTCCGAGAAGACCTGGGCCTACCGCCAGGACCAGCTGCCGTCCACGCACCCGATCATGGCGGACATCCGTGATCTGGACGACGTGCTGGTCAACTTCGACGGGATCACCTACGCCAAGGGCGCCTCGGTCCTGAAGCAGCTGGTGGCCTACGTCGGCATGGACGAGTTCTTCAGGGGCGTCCAGGCGTACTTCAAGGCGCACGCCTTCGGCAACACCCGGCTCTCCGACCTGCTGGGCGCCCTGGAGGAGACCTCCGGCCGCGACCTGAAGACCTGGTCGAAGGCGTGGCTGGAGACGGCGGGCATCAACGTCCTGCGCCCGGAGATCACCACGGACGGGAACGGCCACGTCACCTCGTTCACCGTGCTGCAGGAGGCCCCGGCCCTCCCCGCCGGCGCGAAGGGCGAGCCGACGCTGCGCCCGCACCGCATCGCGATCGGCTGCTACGACCTCGACGACTCCGGCAAGCTGGTCCGCACGAACCGCATCGAGCTGGACGTCGACGGCGAGCGCACGACCGTGCCGTTCCCGGCCGGCACCGCCCGCCCCGCCGTGATCCTGCTCAACGACGACGACCTCTCGTACGCGAAGGTCCGGCTCGACGAGGAGTCGCTGCGCGTCGTCACCGAGCACCTCGGCGACTTCACGGAGTCCCTCCCCCGCGCCCTGTGCTGGGCCTCCGCCTGGGACATGACCCGCGACGGCGAGCTGGCGACCCGCGACTACCTCGCCCTGGTGCTCTCCGGCATCGGCAAGGAGTCGGACATCGGCGTCGTGCAGTCGCTGCACCGCCAGGTGAAGCTGGCGCTGGACCTGTACGCGGCGCCGGAGTGGCGCGAGGCCGGGCTGACCCAGTGGACCGAGGCCACCCTCGCGCACCTGCGCGCGGCGGAGCCGGGCAGCGACCACCAGCTGGCCTGGGCCCGTGCCTTCGCGGCGACGGCCCGCACCCCGCAGCAGACGGACCTGCTGCGGTCGCTGCTCGACGGCAAGGAGACGGTCGAGGGCCTGGCCGTCGACACGGAGCTGCGCTGGGCGTTCGTCGAGCGGCTCGCCGCCACCGGTGTGTTCGAGGAGGAGGACATCGCCGGCGAGTACGAGCGCGACAAGACTGCGGCGGGCGAGCTCCACGCGGCGACCGCCCGTGCGGCCCGCCCCACCGAGGCGGCGAAGGCGGAGGCGTGGGCCTCGGTCGTCGAGTCCGACAAACTGCCGAACTCCCTCCAGGAGGCGGTCATCGCCGGCTTCGTCCAGACCGACCAGCGCGAGCTGCTGGCTCCGTACACGGAGAAGTACTTCGCCGCGGTCAAGGGCGTCTGGGACTCGCGCAGCCACGAGATGGCGCAGCAGGTCGCGGTCGGCCTCTACCCGACCCTCCAGGTCTCGCAGGCCACGCTGGACGCCACGGACGCCTGGCTCTCCTCGGCGGAGCCGAGCGCGGCCCTGCGCCGGCTGATGTCGGAGTCCCGCTCGGGCGTCGAGCGTGCGCTGAAGGCCCGCGTCGCGGACGCGGCGGCGGCCACGGTGTGACGCACTGACCGGTGACACGGCAAGGGGCGCCTCCCGCGGTGGGGGCGCCCCTTGCTCGCTTGCGCAGGATGCGGAGCTTCTTGACGTCCCACTCGATCACGGCCGCAACCTACCCGGCACCGGGGGCAGGGTGCCCGGCCGCGGACATGCGGGTGCGCCGCAGGTACTCGCGGAGTACCTGCGGCGCACCCGGGAGAAGCGTGTGGGTGCCAGGGTCTTTCGTTTGGATCGGGCCGGATCGGGGATGCGGGGCACGCGAGCCCGGCATGATCCGGACGAAAGACCTAGGCCTGCTTCCTGGACTTGTCCAGGACCATGACCAGGCCCGTGATGACCAGGTACAGGACGATGGGCGCCACGACGTAGAGGCCGATGGTCTCCATCGCGCTCAGGCCGGGCCCCGGGTCGTCACCGTCGTCGCGGGTGAGCGCGAGCGCGGGGGACGACATGAGCAGCATCATCAGCGTCGTTCCGGCCGCGACGGCGCCGGTGCGCATAGCGTTCTTCTTGTCCACGGTGCAAACGTAGCGAACGCCTACGAGGGGCGCGCGCCCGGGGGTGCCGTACGGGGTCGGGCGTGATCACGGGTGGGCGTGCGGGTGGGCTTCCGGGTCTGGTTCCGGGCGGTCCTCGCGTGGGCGGAAGACCGCCATCAGCCGGTGCAGGCGGGGTGCGGCGGCCAGTTCCTCCAGGGTGACCGGACGGTCCTCCGCATCGGCGACGGGCAGGCGCCAGTTGGGGTACTGGTCCCAGGTGCCGGGGAGGTTCTGGGGGCGGCGGTCGCCGAGTGTGTCGGGCAGCCAGACGCCGGTCATGCGGGCGGGGGTGCGCAGCAGGAAGCGGTGCACGGCGCGGACGGCGCCCTCCTCGTCGCCCTCACCCTCGGGGAGCAGGCCGAGTCTGGCCAGATGTCCCAGCCACTCGGCGGTGTCGGCCGCGTCCGTCGTCAGCTCCTGGTCGAGGGGGCGGGTGAGCAGGCCCAGGCGGTGGCGCAGCGTCACATGGTCGCCGGTCAGCCGGGCCGCGGTGGACGGCAGATCGTGGGTGGTGACGGTGGCGAGGCAGTCCTCGCGCCACTCCTCGGGGGCCAGTGGGCGGCCGGTCCCCGCCCAGTCCCGTTCGAACCAGAGGACGGAGGTGCCGAGCACGCCGCGCCGGGCCAGCGCCTCGCGGACCCCCGGCTCGACCGTGCCGAGGTCCTCGCCCATGACGACCGCGCCGGCCCGGTGTGCCTCCAGGACGAGGACCGCGAGCATCGCCTCGGCGTCGTGGGTGACATAGGTGCCCTCGGTGGGCGGGCGTCCCTCAGGCACCCACCAGAGCCGGAACAGGCCCATGACGTGGTCGATGCGCAGGGCGCCCGCGTGGGCGAGGAGCCCGCGCAGCAGTCCGCGGTACGGGGCGTAGCCGGAGGCGGCGAGGACGTCCGGGCGCCATGGCGGCAGGCCCCAGTCCTGGCCGCGGGCGTTGAAGGCGTCCGGCGGCGCACCGACGGACATGCCGTGCGCGAAGGCGTCCTGCTGGGCCCAGGCGTCGGCACCGCCGGGGTGCACGCCGACGGCGAGGTCGTGGACGATGCCGACGGCCATGCCCGCGTCGAGAGCGGCGCGCTGGGCGGTGGCGAGCTGACCGTCGGTCAGCCAGGCGAGCCGGCAGTGGAAGTCGACCCGGTCCAGCAGTTCGCCGCGGGCGCGGGCGGCCTCCTGGGAGCGGGGGTCGCGCAGCCCGGCGGGCCAGCTGTGCCAGTCGGGGCCGTGCACCTCGGCGAGGGCGCACCACAGGGCGTGGTCCTCCAGGGCCTGTCCCTGCTCGGCCAGGAAGTCGCAGTACGCGGCGCGGCGGCCGGGGGTGAGGGGCACCTGCCGTACGAGTTCGAGAGCCTGGCGCTTGAGGTCCCAGACGGCGTCGCGGTCGATCAACGCGCCCTTGTTCAGGACGGTGTCGCGGAGCGTCGCGGCGTCCTGGCGCAGGTCGTCGAGGGCGGCCCGGTCCGTCACGTGCCCGTACTCGGGGACGGACTCGATGTGCAGATGCACGGGGTCGGGGAAGCGGCGCGACGAGGGGCGGTACGGAGAGGGGTCGGTGGGCCTGCCGGGTACGGCGGCGTGGAGCGGGTTGACCTGGACGAATCCGGCGCCGAGGGTCCGCCCGGACCAGGCGGCGAGGTCGGCGAGATCTCCCAGGTCGCCCATGCCCCAGGAGCGGGCGGAGAGCAGGGAGTAGAGCTGGACGAGGAAGCCGTGGCTGCGGGCGGGCGGCCGGGGTGCCCGGGGCGGGGCGACGACGAACGTGCAGGCCGCGCTGCGGCCGCCGGGCGCCCGTACGGCCAGCCGGTGCACCCCGAGCGGCGGCTCGGCCCACCAGGCGGGGACCGCGGGCGCTCCGGCACCGTCCCCCGCCCCCTCCGCGCCCGGCGGATCCGCCACCGCGTCCACCGGATCCGCCCGCCCGCCGTCGGTGCCCCGCACCGAAACGGCCGGATCCGGTCGGTCGGCCGGAATACGCATCCGCGGGGACGGGGCCGAACCGGGGTCTTCGAGGGCGATTTCCAGCGTGGTGCCGGGCGGCAGGCCGGTCAGGGCCTCGGGCAGCGGCTCGCCGGTCCACACCACCAGCGTCGGCGGGAGCAGCCGGGAGCGGGCCGAGGACTCGGCGGCGGCGAGCGATTCCCGTACCGCTTCGGGCGTGGTGGCGTCCACGCCGAGCGCGGCGAGCACGGCGACGACCGTGTCGTCGGGAACGGACACGGTCACGTCGGCGGACGGGGAGTAGGAGGTGGCGACGCCGTGCAGCGCGGCGAGCCGGTCCAAGCCCATTCAGACTCCTGGGAACTCCGTGCCCCACGCGGCGCCGGACGTGGCCGGCTCGCTGGTCAGCGGGGCGTTGACGGCGAGCGGGGGTTCGCTGGTCAGGGGGGTGGCGTCGGCGAGCGGCGGCTCGCTGGTGAGGGGTATCGCATCGGCGAGCGGCGGCTCGCTGGTCAGCGGGCCGGGGCCGGGCACGGGGGCCGGCGCGAGGGACGGCGGGGCTGCGGGACCGGGTTCCTGTCCGGGGAGGGCGGAGAGCAGACGCTTCGCGACAGCGGGCATGGTGGCCTCCTGGCCGTGGGGAAACAGGACACAGCAGGCCTACCCGGCGGACTCGACCACTGGCGTAGGCGTCATCACAACGAATTCAACGTGCTCTGAGTCACATCCCGTTCCCCTCGGGCCCGTTCTCCGCAAGTTGTCCGCTGTTTTCGGCCATCCGGCGTCATCTTTGGCGTCGGCGGCCCCGGTCCGCCGACGCTCACCCCACCTGCACCATCGGGCATTTCCGGCACACCACCCACGCGCATTGACACCCTTGCGCGCGGGTGGTGGGCTCGGAGCCCAGCGGCGGGAACGAGGGAGACGAGCGATGCGGCTCAGGCGCGGAACGCAGGCAACGGCCATCGCGGTCGCGGTGCTCGGCGGACTGCTCTCCACGGGCACCACGGCGGCCGTTGCGGCCCCGTCCACGCCCGGCTCCACCGCGGTCACCAACCCCGACCGCACGGACGACACCGCACTGCCCTCCGTGTGGCCCCGGCCGCAGTCCGTCCAGGCCGCCGGATCGTCCGTACCGCTCTCCTCCGAGGTCACCCTCGTCGCCGGCGCCCACGCCGATCCGTACGCGGTCGACGCGCTCCGGCAGGTCCTGCGGGACGCGGGCGTGCGGACCGTCCACGAGGCGCTGCCCGGCCGCGGCCCGGTCATCAGGCTCGGCGGCGACAGCGCCCGGGACGCGCTGCGCACCCTGCACGCGCCCACGCGCGGCGACCTGCCCTCCGGGGGCTACCGGATCGCGGTCGGCCGGGTCGCGGGCCGGGACACCGTCGCCGTGGACGGTCTCGGCGAGGACGGCCTCTTCCACGGCGTGCAGACACTGCGTCAGCTGATCCGGGACGGGAGCGTCGCCGGAGTCACCGTCAGGGACTGGCCGGGCACCGCCGTACGCGGCACGACCGAGGGCTTCTACGGGCAGCCGTGGACCCACGAGGAACGGCTGGCCCAGATCGGCTTCATGGGCCGCACCAAGCAGAACAGGTACCTGTACGCGGCGGGTGACGATCCGTACCGCCAGGCCCGTTGGCGCGACCCGTACCCGGCCGGCCGGCGGGCCGACTTCCGGGCGCTGGCCGAGCGGGCCCGCGCCGAGCATGTGACGCTCGGCTGGGCCGTCGCCCCCGGCCAGGCCATGTGCATGTCCTCGGCCGGCGACGTGAAGGCGCTGACGAAGAAGCTCGACGCGATGTGGGCGCTGGGCGTGCGGGCCTTCCAGCTCCAGTTCCAGGACGTCAGCTACAGCGAATGGCACTGCGACGGCGACGCCGACACCTTCGGCAGCGGCCCGCGGGCGGCGGCCAGGGCGCAGGCGCGGGTGGCCGGCGAGGTGGCGCGCCATCTCGCGGACCGGTATCCGGGTTCGCAGCCGCTGTCGGTGATGCCGACGGAGTTCTACCAGGACGGGTCCACCGACTACCGCAAGGCGCTCGCCGAGGAACTGGACGACCGGGTCCAGATCGCCTGGACCGGCGTCGGGGTCGTGCCGAGGACCATCACCGGCAAGGAGCTGGCCGGCGCCCGCGCCGCGTTCGGGCATCCGCTGGTCACGATGGACAACTACCCGGTCAACGACTACGCGCAGGACCGGATATTCCTCGGCCCGTACACCGGCCGGGACCCCGCGGTGGCCACAGGGTCCGCGGCACTGCTCGCCAACGCGATGGAACAGCCGTCCGCGTCCCGCATTCCGCTCTTCACCGCCGCCGACTTCGCCTGGAACCCGAGGGGTTACCGGCCGCAGGAGTCCTGGCAGGCGGCGATCGACGACCTGGCGGGCGCCGACGCGCGCACCAGGGAGGCGCTGCGGGCGCTGGCCGGGAACAACGCGACATCCGTGCTGGGCGGCGACGAGTCCGCGTATCTGCGGCCGCTGCTGGCCGCGTTCTGGAAGTCCCGCGGGGCGCACGATGCAACGGAGCGGGACGGCGCGGCGCGCAGGCTGCGAGAGGCGTTCACCGTGATGCGCCAGGCCCCGCAGCGGCTGAAGGGCCTGGCGGACGGGCGCCTGGACGACGAAGTGCGGCCGTGGACGGAGCAGTTGTCCCGCTACGGCCGGGCCGGCGAACTGGCCGTCGATCTGCTCCAGGCGCAGTCGCGCGGCGACGGCGACGCCGCCTGGAAGGCGTCGGTGGCCCTGGAGCCGGTGCGCAAGGCCGCCAAGGCGGACGAAGCGACGGTCGGCAAGGGCGTGCTGGGCCCGTTCCTGGACCGGGTGCGCCGGGAGGCGGACGCCTGGACGGGCGCGGACCGCGACGCCGGTACGGTGACGAAGGCTCCGGGCAGCTACACGGTCCGGCTGAACCGGGCGCGCCCGGTGGAGACGGTGACGGCGATGACCCTGCCCGGTGGCGGCACGGTGGCCGGCGCGGCGCTGGAGGCCCATGTGCCCGGGGAGGGCTGGCGCCGCCTGGGGGCGCTGTCGGCGAGCGGCTGGACCCAGACGGCGGCGAAGGGGCTGCGGGCCGACGCGATCCGGATCACCTGGCCCGCGCACGTCCCGGCGATGCCTTCGGTCGTCTCCCGCACGGTGGCACCGATGGCCCCGGGAGGCAGCGCCTCCGGGAGCACCCCGGTGCCGGCTCCGCGGGTGCACGCGCTCGTGCCCTGGTTCGGGGACGAGCCCGCCGCCCGGCTCGATCTGCCACGCGGCGAGACGGATGCCGAGATCGGCGGCGGGCCGCAGCGGGTCGAGGCGCGCCTCGCCGCCCGGCGCCCCGCCGAGGTGCGTGGCACGCTCACCGCGAAGGCACCCAAGGGCATCGAGGTGGAGGTCCCGAAGCAGACGAGGGTGCCGCGCGGTTCCCGTACCGACGTGCCCGTGGAGATCACGGTTCCCGCGGGCACCCCGGCCGGGGAGTACGAGGTGCCGTTCAGCTTCGGTGACGAACGCAGCACGCTCACCGTCCGGGCGTTCCCGCGCACCGCAGGCCCCGATCTGCTGCGCACCGCCACCGCGTCCTCGTCCGGCGACGAGACCCCGGACTTCCCGGCGGCGGCCGCCTCCGACGGCGATCCGGAGACCCGCTGGTCCTCACCGGCCGAGGACGGTGCCTGGTGGCAGGCACAGCTGCCGCGGGCCGCCCGGATCGGCCGGGTGGTGCTGCACTGGCAGGACGCGTACGCCACCCGCTACCGCGTCCAGGTCTCCTCGGACGGCCGCAGCTGGCGCACGGCGGCAACCGTCCGGGACGGCAGGGGCGGGCGCGAGTCGGTCCGGATGGACGCGAAGGACGCCCGCTATCTCAGGGTCCAGGGCGATGCCCGGGGCACCGAGTTCGGCTATTCGCTCTGGTCGGTGGAGGCGTACGCCGTCGCCGCGACGGAGTAACGGTCCGGGTTTTTCCCGGGGACGGCGAAGGCCCGGATCTCTCAGGCGGAAATGCTGCCTTCGATCCGGGCCAGTGCGTCGTCCGCGCCGAACGGTTGCAAGTACGGCAGCCAGCGCGGGTCGCGGTGTCCCGTGCCGATGATCCGCCAGGCGAGCCCCGTCGGCGGGGCGGGCTGCTGGTGCAGCCGCCAGCCGAGCTCCGGCAGGTGCCGGTCCGCCTTGAAGTGGTTGCAGCGGCGGCAGGCCGCCACCACGTTGTCCCAGACGTGCTGTCCGCCGCGGCTGCGCGGAATCACATGGTCGACGCTGGTCGCGGTGGCGCCGCAGTACATGCAGCGGCCCCCGTCCCGGGCGAACAGCGCCCTGCGGGTCAGCGGTACGGGCCCCCGGTAGGGAACCCGTACGAACCGCTTCAGGCGGACGACGCTGGGGGCCGGGACGACCCGGGTGGCACTGCGCATGAAGGCGCCGGACTCCTCCAGGCAGATGGCCTTGTTTTCGAGGACGAGGACGAGCGCGCGGCGGAGCGGCACGACGCCGAGTGGCTCGTACGACGCGTTGAGAACCAGGACGTGCGGCACGGTGGATGCCTCCTTGTACGCCGGCGGCGCGTGGCTCGCGCCGGGACGATCCGGTCTCAGTCTCTACTCCTGCCTGGTGGAAGCGCCACCACGTGCGCGTAACGGGCCGGAAGGATTTTCGCCCGGGTCACCGGCCGCTCGCGCCGCGGCCACCGGCGGAACAGGCGCTTTTGCCCCGCTTCCGCGACGGCCCGCGCGCGATGTGCGATCGGCCACAGGCAGCCGCCGCGACCCCGCCTCCGCGCTGCTTCCCGCCCTCGGTGTCCCCTCGTGAGACGTGTCTCTCCGCTCGGTAACGGCAATGGACCACTCCCGATGCCCCGTTAGTGTGGTCGGGCCGCCGTTGCCCATCTGGAGGTCCCACCGTGTCCCTGTCCGCCCTGTTGGCCGCAGCCCCGTCACCCGAGCCCGGCAGCTCGCTGGACGAAGCCGCCAAGCAGGCCGGCGATGCCGCGGGCTGGGTGCAGGAGAACTGGTCCACCTGGCTGAGCACCGGTCTGCGCATCATCCTCATCGTGGCGATCGCCATCGTGTTGCGGAACGCGATCCGGCGGGCTATCACCAAGCTCATCGACCGGATGAACCGCAGTGCCCAGGCGGTGGAGGGCACCGCGCTCGGCGGGCTGCTGGTCAACGCGGAACGCCGCCGTCAGCGCTCGGAGGCGATCGGTTCGGTGCTCCGCTCGGTCGCGTCGTTCCTGATCCTCGGCACGGCCGCCCTGATGATCCTGAGCGCGTTCCAGATCAACCTGGCCCCGCTGCTGGCCTCCGCCGGTGTGGCCGGTGTGGCGCTCGGTTTCGGTGCGCGCAACCTGGTCACCGACTTCCTCTCCGGTGTCTTCATGATCCTGGAGGACCAGTACGGCGTGGGCGACACCATCGACGCGGGCGTCGCCTCCGGCGAGGTCATCGAGGTCGGCCTGCGGGTCACGAAGCTGCGCGGCGACAACGGCGCGATCTGGTACGTCCGCAACGGCGAGGTGAAGCGGATCGGCAACCTCAGCCAGGGCTGGTCGACGGCCGGCGTCGATGTGATGGTGCACCCGACGGAGGACCTCGACAAGGTTCGTACGGTGATCACCGAGGCCGCCGCGGCGATGGCCAAGGAGGACCCCTGGAACGAGCTCCTGTGGGGCCCGGTGGAGATCCTGGGCCTGGACACGGTGCTCCTGGACTCGATGACGGTCCGGCTGAGCGCGAAGACGATGCCGGGCAAGGCACTGGGCGTGGAGCGCGAGCTGCGCTGGCGGATCAAGCGTGCCTTCGACGCGGCGGGCATCCGCATCGTCGGCGGTGTCCCGGCCCAGGCGGACGAGCCCTCCGGCCCCGACCCCGCATCCGGCATGGCCGCCCCCTCGGCCTACGCCTCGACCACCTCCCCCCAGTCCCTGGCCACGGCCCCGATCACCCCGCCGAACATCTCGAAGTAGCACTCGCCGGGCGGGCCGATACGGTGCCAACTCGGTTCGCCGGCGATCCGGTTGGGCATGCCTCACCATGGACCCGGATATTCCGGAAGTCGTCCGGGTAACGCTTTGGTTGCCACCGCGGCGCTGCCCATTGACGGCCGGGTGACGCGCGCATACCGTCCTCTCACCAAATAGGAAACTTTCCTAACAGAGGGGCAGGTGCAGCACTCATGGCCGGAACCACACCGGGTACCCCCCGCGTTCTGCGAGCCATGAACGACCGGGCTGCTCTTGATCTGCTGCTGGAGCACGGCCCCCTCTCACGGACCAGGATCGGGAAGCTGACCGGGCTCTCCAAGCCCACCGCTTCGCAGCTGCTGGCGCGGCTGGAGGCGGCCGGGCTGGTCGTCGCCACCGGGACCGTGGCCGGACGGCCGGGGCCCAACGCCCAGCTGTACGGAGTGAACGCGCGGGCCGCGCATGTCGCGGGGCTGGATGTGAACGCCCGCCGGATCGTCGCGGCCGTCGCCGATGTGACCGGGGAGACGGTCGGACAGTTCGAGCTGCGCACCCCCGGGCGGCGCGCCGACGGTGTGGTGCAGCAGGTGGCTCGGGCGCTGGACGGGGCGGTGAAGGACGCCGGGCTCACCCGCTGCGATGTGCACCGGGTCGTCATCGGCACCCCGGGCGCCTTCGACCCCGGTACCGGGCGGCTGCGGTACGCCTCGCACCTGCCGGGCTGGCACTCCCCCACGCTGCTGGAGGAGCTGGCCGCCTTTCTGCCGATGCCGGTGGAGTACGAGAACGATGTGAACCTGGTCGCGGTGGCCGAACAGCGGCTGGGCGCGGCGCGGGGGTACGAGGACTTCGTCCTGCTGTGGAACGAGGAGGGGCTCGGTGCCGCCCTCGTCATCAACGGACGGCTGCACCGCGGCTTCACCGGCGGCGCGGGCGAGGTGGGTTTCCTGCCGGTGCCGGGTGCCCCGCTGGTCCGTCAGGTCACCAAGGTGAACGCGGGCGGCTTCCAGGAGCTGGCGGGCGCTCAGGTGCTGTCCCGGCTGGGCCGGGAGCTCGGCATCGACGACGAGCTGATCCGCGCCCCCGGCACCCATCACGAGGTCGCGGCCCGGTTGCTCGCCCGCGCCGCCGAGGCCGCCGAGGCGGGTGAGGACGGCCCGTACCCCCGGCTCCTCGATCTGTTCGCCACCGGTCTCGCGACCGGTCTCGCCTCCCTGACCGCCGTGCTCGACCCGGAGGTCGTCGTGCTGTCCGGCGAGGTCATCGCGGCCGGCGGCGAGCCGCTGCGCTGCCGGGTGGAGTCCGAGCTCACCGAGCTGGCGGCCTCCCGGCCCCGGCTGATCGCCGGGGACGTGAAGCACCGCCCCGTACTGCGCGGCGCGCTGGAGAGCGCACTCGCCACCACCCGTGACGAAGTCTTCGACACGTCCCGCTGACCCTTCTCGGTCCGTCCTCCTCCGTACCCCGCCCCCATTCCTTCACCGGGAGACCGCCATGTCCGGAAACCGCCGGAAGACGGCCGCCGCGCTCGCCGCGACGGCCGCCATGTCCCTGCTCGCCTCGGCCTGTACGGGCCAGAGCAACTCCGGTGCCAGTGATGACCCGTCCAAGGAGACGACCATCACTTTCTGGCACGGCTGGATCGACCCGAACGAGGTCCGGGGAATCCAGGCGACGGTCGACGCCTTCGAGAAGGCGCATCCCAACATCCATGTGAAGGTCGTCGGCAACATGACCGACGACAAGGTCAACCAGGCGCTGCGGGCGGGCGGTTCGAACGCCCCGGACGTCGTCTCGTCGTTCACCACGAACAATGTCGGCAAATTCTGCTCGTCGAAGGCGTTCGTCGATCTGAATCCCTTCCTGAAGAAGGACGGGATCGACCCGGACAAGACCTTCCCCAAGGCGATGAACGAGTACACGCAGTTCGACGGGGTGCGCTGCACCGTGCCGCTGCTCGGTGACGCGTACGGCCTCTACTACAACAAGGACGCGTTCGAGAAGGCCGGTATCGCGGGGCCGCCGAAGACCTGGTCGGAGTTCGCCGAGGCCGCCAGGAAGCTGACGAAGAGCAAGGGCGATTCGTACGAGCAGCTCGGCTTCATGCCGAACTACCACGGTTACGAGTCGACGACCGAGCATTACCTGGGCAGCTGGACCCCGAAGTACTTCGACGCGGACGGCAGGTCGAACATCGCCAAGGACCCCGCGTTCGCCGCCATGCTCACGGCCCAGAAGAAGCTGGTCGACGACCTGGGCGGCTACGAGAAGCTGGAGAAGTACCGTACGGCGTTCGGTGACGAGTGGGGTGCCGAGCACCCGTTCCACACCGGCCAGGTGGCGATGCAGCTGGACGGCGAGTGGCGGCTCGCGATGGCCGAGGAGACCGAGCCGGACTTCGAGATCGGCGTCGCCCCGATGCCCGTCGCCGACGACGAGGCCGACTCCTGGGGCAAGGGCTATCTGACCGGCACCATCGCCGGTATCGCCGCCACCTCGAAGAAGCAGAATGCCTCCTGGGAGCTGGTGAAGTTCATGACGACCGACACCGATGCCGTCGTGAACTTCGCCAATGCCATTCACAATGTGCCGTCCACCCTGGCGGCGCTGAAGTCGCCGAAGCTGAAGTACGACCCGCGGTTCAAGACGTTCCTGGACATCGCCGCGAACCCGAAGAGCACCACCACCCCGCCCTCGGTGAACGGCGGCGCATACCTGGTGTCCCTGCAGAACCTCGGGTTCGACATCGAGAAGGGCAACCAGAAGGACATCAAGGCGGGTCTGGAGAAGACAGCCAAGGAAATCGACGCGGCGATCGCACAGGCGGAGTAGAACCGCGATGACCACGTACACACTCCGTTCGAAGCGCCGCCGGTCGGCGCTTCGGACAGCGGCCTTCATGTCGCCGTGGCTGATCGGGTTCTGTGTCTTCTTCGCCTACCCGCTGATCTCCACCGTCTATTTCTCCTTCACCGACTACGACGGTTTCACGGCCCCCGAGTTCAGCGGGCTGCAGAACTGGTCGTTCGTCCTCAACGACTACCCGTTGTTCTGGCCGGCGCTGCGCAACACGCTCTGGCTGGTCGTGGTGATGGTCACCTGCCGGGTGGTGTTCGGACTCGGTGTCGGGCTGCTGGTCACCCGGATCAAGACGGGGGCCGGGGTCTTCCGCACCCTGTTCTACCTGCCGTACCTGGCCCCGCCGGTCGCGGCGACCCTGGGCTTCGTCTTCCTGCTCAACCCCGGGACCGGGCCGGTCAATTCGATCCTCGGCGAGCTGGGGCTGCCCACGCCCGGCTGGTTCACCGACGCCACCTGGTCCAAGCCGGCGCTGACCGCGCTCGCGGTGTGGGGGGTGGGCGACCTGATGGTGATCTTCATGGCCGCCCTGCTCGACGTACCGAAGGAGCAGTACGAGGCGGCGGAGCTGGACGGGGCGACGGCGCTCCAGCGGTTCCGCTTCGTCACCCTGCCGAACATCTCGCCGATCATCATGTTCGCGGTGGTCACCGGGATCATCCAGACGATGCAGTACTACACCCAGCCGTTCGTGGCCGGGAAGGTCGCCTCCGGAGTGATGGGCGGCTCCGGGCAGCAGTTCGAACCGGGCTACCCCGACAAGTCGACGCTGACGCTTCCGCAGCTCGTCTACAACCTCGGTTTCCAGCGCTTCGACTACGGCTCCGCCTGCGTGGTCGCACTCGTTCTCTTCGTACTCGCCATGGCGTTCACCGCACTGCTGATGCGGCGCCGCAGCGGACTGATCCAGGCAGGTGAGTGACGTGGCGCAGGTTCTCGACACCCCGGAGAAGGTCGCCCCCGCGGCCGCCCCGGGCACCCCGGACACCCCGGCCGGGCGCAGGGCCCGCCGCAAGGCGCTGCTGAACTGGATCGCCGTGCACGCGCTCGGTGTCGCCGCCGCGCTCTTCTTCGTGCTGCCGTTCGTCTTCCTGGTGCTCACCTCGTTGATGAGCGGCCAGCAGGCGCTGACCCGCGATCTGTGGCCGCACCCCTTCGAGTGGGGCAACTACCAGCGGGTGTTCGAAACCGACGGCTTCCTGATCTGGTGGCGGAACACCCTGCTGTACGCGGGACTCGGCACCGTCCTCACGGTCGTGTCGTCGCTGCCCGTGGCGTACGCACTCGCCAAGTTCCGCTTCCGCGGCCGGCAGTTGTCGCTGATGCTCGTCATCTCGATGATGATGCTGCCGCCGCAGGTCGTCGTCATCCCGATGTACCTGTTCTGGGCCAAGCATCTGGACCTGTCCGGCACGCTCTGGCCGCTGATCATCCCGATGGCCTTCGGCGACGCGTTCTCCATCTTCCTGCTGCGGCAGTTCCTGCTGACCATCCCGAACGAGTACCTCGACGCGGCGAAGGTCGACGGCTGCGGCGAACTGCGCACCCTGCTCAGGGTCGTGGTGCCGATGGCGAAACCGGGCATCGCCGCCGTGGCCCTCTTCCAGTTCTTCTACGCCTGGAACGACTACTTCGGCCCGCAGATCTACGCCTCGGAGAACCCGGCCGCCTGGACGCTCAGTTACGGGCTGGAGTCCTTCAAGAGCGCGCACCACACCGACTGGAACCTGACCATGGCCGCGACCGTACTGGTCATGGCCCCCGTGATCCTCGTCTTCTTCTTCGCACAGAAGGCATTCGTCGAGGGCGTCACACTGACCGGAGTAAAGGGCTGACCTATGAAGCTCGCAGTAGTTGGTGGCGGGTCCACCTACACCCCTGAACTGATCGACGGCTTCGCCCGGCTGCGGGACACGCTGCCCATCGAGGAGCTGGTGCTCGTCGACCCGGCGGCCGACCGGCTGGAACTCGTGGGCGGCCTCGCCCGGCGGATCTTCGCCAAGCAGGGCCACCCGGGGCGGATCGTCACCACCTCGGACCTCGACGCGGGCGTCGCCGAGGCCGACGCGGTCCTGCTCCAGCTGCGCGTCGGCGGCCAGGCCGCCCGCAACCAGGACGAGACCTGGCCGCTGGAGTGCGGCTGCATCGGCCAGGAGACCACCGGCGCCGGCGGCCTCGCCAAGGCGATGCGCACCGTGCCGGTCGTCCTGGACATCGCCGAGCGGGTCCGCCGCACCAACCCGAACGCCTGGATCATCGACTTCACCAACCCGGTCGGCATCGTCACCCGGGCGCTGCTCCAGGCCGGCCACAAGGCCGTCGGCCTGTGCAACGTGGCGATCGGCTTCCAGCGGAAGTTCGCCCGGCTGCTCGACGTCACCCCCGGCGAGGTGCACCTCGACCATGTCGGGCTCAACCACCTGACCTGGGAGCTCGGGGTGCGCCTCGGCGGGCCCGACGGCGAGAACGTGCTGCCGAGGCTGCTCGCCGAGCACGGCGACACGATCGCGGGCGACCTGCGCATGCCCCGGGCGATCGTCGACCGGCTCGGCGTCGTCCCCTCGTACTACCTGCGCTACTTCTACGCGCACGACGCGGTCGTGCGGGAGCTCGGCACCAAGCCGTCCCGGGCCGCCGAGGTCGCCGCGATGGAGAAGGAACTCCTCGCCATGTACGGCGATCCGGCGCTGGACGAGAAGCCCGCGCTGCTCGCCAAGCGCGGTGGCGCCTTCTACTCGGAGGCGGCCGTGGACCTGGCGTCCTCGCTGCTCGGCTCGGGCGGCTCCGCGGTGCAGGTGGTCAACACGTACAACAAGGGCACACTGCCGTTCCTGCCGGACGACGCGGTGATCGAGGTGCAGGCCCGGGTCGACGGCACGGGCGCGACGCCGCTCGCCGTTCCCGGGCTGGACCCGCTGTACGCCGGTCTGATCGCCAACGTGACGGCGTACGAGGACCTCGCCCTGGAGGCCGCGCTCCGCGGCGGCCGGGCCACCGGGCGGGCGGGCGGGAGGGACGCGGTCTTCAAGGCGCTGCTCGCGCACCCGTTGATCGGCCAGTTCGAGTACGCCGAGGCGCTCACCGACAAGCTGATCGCGCACAACCGGGAGTACCTGGCGTGGGCGTGAATGCTTCGGTCCTCGCGATCGACGCGGGGAACAGCAAGACCGACGTGGCACTGATCGGTGCGGACGGAACGGTGCTTTCGACGGCCCGGGGCGGCGGCTTCCAGCCGCCGGTGGTGGGCGTGGAGGCGGCGTTGGACGTCCTGGCCTCGGTGATCGAGCAGGCTCTGGCCGCGTCCGAGCAGTGCGTCGCCGGCGTGGAGCATGTGTCGGCGTGTCTGGCCAACGCCGATCTCCCGGTGGAGGAGGCCGAGTTGGCCGAGGCCCTGGTCCGCCGGGAGTGGGGCCGCACGGTCGAGGTGCGCAACGACACCTTCGCGATACTGCGCGCGGGGGTGGACGAACCGCGCGGTGTGGCCGTGGTCTGCGGCGCGGGGATCAACTGTGTCGGCATGGTGCCGGACGGGCGGACCGCGCGGTTCCCCGCCATAGGCCGGATCTCCGGTGACTGGGGCGGCGGCGCGGGGCTGGCCGAGGAGGCGATGTGGTTCGCCGCGCGGGCCGAGGACGGGCGCGGTGAGCCGACCGAGCTGGTCCGCACGCTGCCGGGGCACTTCGGGCTCGGCTCGATGTACGAGCTGATCGAGGCGCTGCATCTGGGCCGGGTCGAGTTCGAGCGCCGGCACGAGCTGGCTCCGGTGCTCTTCGCGACCGCGGCGGCCGGGGACGCGGTCGCGGGTGCTCTGGTGGACCGGCTGGCGGAGGAGGTCGTCGCGATGGCCTCGGTCGCCCTGGGCAGGCTGGACCTGCTGGACGAGGAGGCGCCGGTGGTGCTGGGCGGCAGCGTACTGGCGGCCCGTCACCCTCAGTTGGACGCGAGGATCGGCGAACTCCTCGCGGTGCGGGCCCCGAAGGCGGAGATCCGGGTGGTGACCCAGCCGCCGGTGCTGGGCGCCGCGCTGCTCGGCCTGGACCACACGGGCGCGGCCGCCGGGGTGCACGAGAGGCTGCGTGCGCAGCACGGCTGACATGTGGTCCGGGATCCACGGCATGGCCTGGGGGCGTTCCGTCGCGTTTTCGCGCTGCGGGGCGCCCCTCGCGTACGGGAACCGTTCAGTTGTCCCGGACGTGTTCATGGGTGGGGAGATCGGTCCGCTCCGGGTACTGGTCCGTCGATCGGCTTGATCGGCGGCGCATGCCTTGATCGAATGCGTGTGGGCGCATCCGTGGGCCGATGCAGGATCCGGACGTTCGTGGTGTGGATGCCGGTCCCTGCGGCCATACTTCATGGCCGGGTACCGGTCCCCGATCGGCCGGGGGTCGGACCACCGTCAGTGACCGAGGGGGAGGTCGGGTGACATACCCGCCGAATGTGCGCACGGCGCCTGAGCACGGGCCGGTGCAGCCGCCCGCGACCGCACCCGCTCCGCCGCAGCGCGGCGTGCTGTCCGTGACGGCCGACAAGGTGCGGGCCGCGGCCACCACCGAGCCGGGCAGACTCCAGATCATCGGGGCCGTACTGGCCCTGCTCGTCGTGGCGTTCGGAGCCGTCACGGCCTTCGAGATCGCCGACCGGGCGGCCGCCGCCGACGACGTGGTGGGCCGCAGCCAGCCGCTGAGCGCCGACGCGGCGGCCATCTACCGCTCGCTCGCGGACGCCGACACCGCCGCGGCGAGCGGTTTCCTGGCCGGGGCGCAGGAGCCGCGCGATGTCCACGACCGGTACGAGAAGGACATCCAGGAGGCCTCCCGCCTCCTGGTGAAGGCCGCCGCCAACACCGACGCGTCGACGAAGTCCGGTCAGGAGATCACCACGCTCAGCAAGGAACTCCCCCGGTACACGGGCCTGATCGAGCGGGCCCGCGCCAACAACCGGCAGGGCCTGCCGCTGGGCGGCGCCTACATCCGGTACGCCAACCAGCGGATGAGCAAGGTGATGCTGCCGGCCGCCGAGCGGCTGTACACGGCGGAGACCGGCCGGCTCGGCGAGGACAGCGACTCGGCCAGGGCCCGGCCGTTCTTCTCGCTCGGGCTCGGGGTCGTGGCGCTGGGCGGGCTGGTCTGGGCGCAGCGGCGCAACTACCTCAGGACGAACCGGGTGTTCAACCACGGGCTGCTCGTCGCGACCGCGGCGTCCACGGTGCTGCTGCTGTGGCTGGCCGTGGGGCACACGGTGGCGCGGTCCGAGCTGCACGCCGCCGATGTCGACGGGCAGCAGTCCCTCGACGTCCTCAACCACGCGCGGATCGACTCGCTGAAGGCGCGCGCCAATGAGAACCTCACTCTGGTCGCCCGCGGCGCCGTGCTCACCGCGGACGGCAGGAACGACAAGTACGAGACCGACTACAGCACGGGCATGAAGGCCCTCGGCGAAGAGCTGTCGAGAGCCGGGAAGCTCGCCGACGACGACCGGGGTAGAGGGCCGGTGACGAAGGCCGTCGACGCCGTCGCCGAGTGGCAGGACCGCCACCGGACGGCCCGTACGGCCGACGACAGCGGCGACTACGAGGGCGCGCGGACACAGATCATCGGGTCGAAGGACTCGACGGGTGAGTCCTTCGAGCGGGTGGACGACGCGCTGAAGCAGGCGCTCGCCCATGAGCAGGGCGAGTTCACCCGGGCCGCGAAGGGCGGGCAGGGGGCGCTGGGCGGGCTGCCGACCGGGGCCGCCGCACTGGCCGCGCTGGCCGCCGTGGCCGCGATCCTCGGCGTCAACCGCAGGCTCTCGGAGTACCGGTGAGAGGAGGAGCGATGACCAGGAAGCGCGCGGGTGCGAGGGCCCGCGCCGAGTTTCCCGCCGGATCAGGGAGCGCGGTCCGGGGCCTTCGGATCCAGGGCGGAGGAGGGAATCGACGCGGAGCGTCGGTGACCGACGACAACGCCGGAGACGGAGGCCCCGGACCGCGCGAGCCCGGCGGCAAGCTCGGCGCGGGCCCTGGGGCCCGCGGCAGGCTGCGCGGCTGGGGCGGGGTGACGGGCATGGCCGTGGCCTGCGCGGTGACGGCCGCACTCACCCTGCTACCGCTCTCCCACGGCGGCGCCGAGGTCCTCGGCGCGGATGTCGCGGGGCCGGGCACGGCCGGGGCCGTGCAGATCAGGGCCGACGGCTGCACGGACCCGGAGGCGAGCCTTCCGCCGTCGTCCGGCAGCGGTCCGAACATCGAGAAGATCAAGAAGCGCGGAAAGCTGATCGCGGGCGTCGACCAGAACAGCTTCAGCTGGGGATACCGCAATACGGCGGCCGCCGAGGGCAAGGACAAGCTCGAAGGCTTCGACATCGATCTGGTGCGGGCCATCGCCGAGAACATCCTGGGCGACCCCGACGCGGTGATCTTCCGGGCCATCCCCACCAACCAGCGGATCGCCGCCCTGGAGAACGACAAGGTCGACGTCGTCGTCCGGACGATGACCATCAACTGCAGCCGGCTGAAGCAGGTCTCGTTCTCCACGGCCTACTTCCAGGCCGGGCAGCAGGTCCTCGCGCCGAAGGAATCGACGATCACCGGCTTCGGCAAGTCGCTGACCGGCAAGCGGGTCTGCACCGCCGAGGGCTCCACCGCCTACGAGGCGCTGGAGAAGCAGTCGTTCGGGGCGGTCTTCAAGGACCCGCACGACGGCACCGAGGCGGACGAGGACCAGCTCACCGTCCCCAACCAGCTGGACTGCCTGGTGCGGCTGCAACTGGGCGAGGTCGACGCGGTGGTCACGGACAACGCGCTGGCGGCCGGCCAGGCCGCCCAGGACCCGGCGGTCGAGCTCAAGGGCGACAAGCCGTTCACCACCGAGTACTACGGCGTGGCGGCGAAGCTCGGCGCCGACGACCTGGTGGCACGGGTCAACCAGGTTCTGGTGGACTACCGCAGGGGCGGCAAGGACAGCCCCTGGATGCAGTCGTACCGGAACTGGCTGGAGGACGGTCTGCCGGGGATAACGGCGCCGCCGGCCCCCAAGTACCGGAGCAACTGACGCCGGACCGGCCGGGTGGGCGCGACGGAGCGGGCCCGGCCGCAGAGACAGTGGTACTGATCCTGCCGGGGCCCGCCCCGGCAGGAAGAGCGGAGAGGTGATCGATGGGCGTCGCGGGCCCCTTCCCCGGCCAGGCGGCCGGGCCCCCCGTCCCGGTCATAGACCGGGACGAGGCGGACCGTGCGCTGGCCCGGCTCGGCGCGGAGCACGAGGCGATCGAGACCTCGCTCCTCGCCCTCCAGGACCATGCGGGCCGCCGGCTCCTGGAGGGCGCCGAGCTGACCGGTGTCACCAAGGAACGCTGGGCCTCGACCGATCAGGCGATCACACTGCTGTGGCGGTATTTCGACGCCTATGCGGGGGTGCTCGCCCAGGCGCGTGCGGTGCGGGCCCGCCGCCGCTGTCCCAACCGGGACGATCTGGTGGCCCTCACCGAGCTGCTGCGCGGCCAGGGCGTCACGGTGGCGCACGCGGCGGCCCGCCCCGATCCTTCGGTGGGCGGCCCGGCCAGGCTCTCCGAGCGGTTCACGCTGGAGGAACTGGTCGGCCGGATGAACGAGCTGTACGCCCGCTCGCTGGACATGGTCGTCGCCTCCGACTCCGTGTGGTCCGCGCTGCCCGCCCGGATAGATCTGCTCGCCGCCGAGCTGCACCGCACCCGTTCGCTGGCGCACTCCGTGGGGGTGCGGCCCGGTGAGCACCCGGCGGGCGACGACCTGGAGGCGATCACCCACGAACTGGCCACGCTCCGGGTCCAGGTGATCTCCGATCCGCTGGCCTTCTGGCTACCGGGACCGGGCAGTTCGGCACCCGGCGGCGGCCGCCCCGACACGGCGCGCTACGACCGGGCGGCCCGCGCCCTGGACGACGTACGCCGTGAGATCGAGGCGGTGCTCGCGGTGCGGCAGGACGCCGAGCAGCGCCTGGTCCAGCTGCGCGACGTGCTCTCCCGCGCGGACCGCACCCTGACCGAGGCCCGGGCGGCGCGCGGCGAGGTGCTGGCGAAGATCGCGGCCTCCGAGGTGCCCGCGGTCAGCGGCCCGCCGACCGTGCTCCAGGAGCGGCTGGCCGCCGCCTCGGAGTACCGCAGGCATGCCCAGTGGCACCGGCTGTCCCCGCTCCTGGAGAAGCTGGAGCGGGAGGCCGAGGACGAATTGCTGCGGGCCCGTGAGTCGTTGACCGCGGTCACGGCCCCGCTGGCGGTGCGGGCGGAGCTGCGCGGCAGGCTCGACGCGTACAAGGCGAAGGTCGCCCGGCACGGTCTGGCCGAGGATCCGTTGCTGATCGAGCGGTACGACGCGGCGCGCCGGATGCTGTGGAGCGCACCGTGCGATCTGCGGGTCGCCGGACAGGCGGTGCTGCGCTACCAGGAGGCGGCGGCCGAACTGCTCTCCCAGTACCGGGCGCCGGGACCGGAGGGCCGGCGATGAGCACAGGGGTACGCAAGGCGCAGGGGCCGCTGCGGCGGCGGGGCGATCAGGGGGACCGACCATGAGTACGCAGTGCCAGCGCCCCGCGTGCGAGGGCAGTTACGAGGACATGGGCGGCGGTGAGCTGTACTGCGACACCTGCGGTCTGGCTCCGGTCGTGTCGCCGGCGGGGCCTTCCCCGTTCGAGCGAAGCCGAGAACCCGGGGACGGTCTGGTGAGCTCGCCGCCCACCGGGATCGCGGGCGGCGGCGCGAACAGCCGGGGCAGCAGGAGTGGTTCACGGTCCTCGTCCCGGGCGTCCTCGCGTTCGTCCCGCTCGTCGACCTCTCGGCGTTCGGTGTCGGGGCGGCTCTCGCGTTCGCTGTCCGGCTCCGCCACCTCTCCCTCGGTATCGGTGCGTTCCTCCGGTTCGTCCTCGGGCGCGTCCGCCCGGGGCAGGCTGGGTGCGGGCCTGGTGCAGGTGCCGGACGTGCCGCGTCCCGACCCGCGCTCGGCGGTGATGGAGAACCCGGAGGTGCCGGAGCGGAAGCGATTCTGTTCGCGTTCCGACTGCGGGGCCCCGGTCGGCCGGTCCCGCGGTGAACGGGTGGGCCGCACCGAAGGGTTCTGCACCAAGTGCGGTCACCCCTACTCGTTCGTGCCCAAGCTCCACGCGGGCGACATCGTGCACGGCCAGTACGAGGTCGCCGGCTGTCTGGCGCACGGCGGACTCGGCTGGGTCTATCTCGCGGTCGACCGTGCGGTCTCCGACCGCTGGGTGGTGCTCAAGGGCCTGCTCGACACCGGTGACCAGGACGCCATGGCGGCCGCGATCTCCGAGCGCCGCTTCCTCGCCGAGATCGAGCACTCCAACATCGTCCGGATCTACAACTTCGTCGAACACCTCGACCAGCGCACCGGCTCGCTCGACGGCTACATCGTGATGGAGTACGTCGGCGGCAAGGCGCTCAAGGACATCGCCAACGAGCGCCGCACCGCCGCGGGCAAGCGCGATCCGCTGCCGGTCGAGCAGGCCTGCGCGTACGGCATCGAGGCGCTGGAGGCGCTCGGTCATCTGCACAGCCGCAACCTGCTGTACTGCGACTTCAAGGTCGACAACGCGATCCAGACCGAGGACCAGCTGAAGCTGATCGACATGGGCGCCGTCCGCAGGATGGACGACGACGAGTCGGCCATCTACGGCACAGTGGGGTATCAGGCGCCGGAGGTCGCGGAGGTCGGCCCGTCGGTCGCCTCCGACCTGTACACGGTCGCGCGGACACTCGCGGTGCTCACCTTCGACTTCCAGGGCTACACCAACGTCTTCGTGGACTCGCTGCCGGACCCGGACAACATCGAGGTGTTCCGGACCTACGAGTCGTTCTACCGGCTGCTGGTGCGGGCCACCGACCCGGATCCGGCGCGGCGGTTCGCCTCGGCGGCGGAGATGGCGGAGCAGCTGACGGGTGTGCTGCGCGAGGTGGTGTCGCTGCAGACCGGGCGGCCGCGTCCGGCGCTGTCGACGCTGTTCGGTACGGAAGTACGGGTCACGGACACGCAGTTGTTCCCCGAGCTGACGGACGACGTGTCCCGGCTGGGGGCCCGGGGCACCGCGTCCGGCCGCTCCGGGCGGTGGCGGAGCGGGGCGGCCGGCGCCGCGCCGGCCGCGGTGCCGGTGGCGCCCGCCGC